>DRKF01000145.1 GCA_011051915.1 Acidimicrobiales bacterium
GTCGGGAACGGTGGTGGTCGAGTCACCCACCGCGGTCGAGTCGGGAACGGTGGTGGTCGAGTCACCCACCGCGGTCGAGTCGGGAACGGTGGTGGTCGAGTCACCCACCGCGGTCGAGTCGGGAACGGTGGTGGTCGACGAGTCAGCGGTGGTGCTGCTGCTGCTGGCGGAATCACCCGGGGCCGTCGTGGTCGCACCGGTGGAATCGGTCGTGGTGGTGGTGCTGCTGCTGGCTCCGGAATCACCCGGGGCCGTAGTGGTCGTGGTCTGGTCCGTGGCCCCGTCGAGGATGCCGTTGGTCTGCTCCAGCGACTGTTGGGCCACCACCCGCTGCTGGGGGTCGTTGGCGTCGAACGTCGCGACCACCGGCCGGAACCTCAGCTCGGCGGTCTGACCCACCAGGTCGAGGGCCCTCTGAGCGTCCTTCACCCCGGGGAGCTGCACCACGATGGTGTCTCCCTGGCGGGTGATGTCGGGCTCGGCCACACCGAGGGCGTCGACCCGGGACCTGATGATGTCGATGGCCTGGTCGATCGTCTCCGAATCGGTCGGGGAGGTGGGCTTGAGCACCACCGCCACCCCGCCCTGGAGATCGAGGCCCAGGAGCGGACCCCACCCGGCGCTGAGGGCGCCGACGACGGCTATGACGGTGACCATGACCGTCAGGACTAGAGACACGATTCGTGATCGTTGCACGGGCTCAGGCGTTTCGGTCGGGGAGGAGATCCGGAGATCCCTCGCGATGTGTCGGGGTCGGGTCGAACGCGTTGATACCCGGTTTGATCCGGGACCGGGAGGTCATGGAGTTTCGTTCTCCCCCGGTCGCACCGCCAGGTCGCCCTCGGGTGACCCGTCGTCGGATGCCGGACCGCTGTCGCCGGGGTCGTCGGTGTCGGTGTCGGTGTCGGCACCGGCCGGGGCATCTTCGTCGAGATCGTCGGGGTCACCCTCGTGGGGCTCGGCGAATCCGTCCTCGTCGGGAAGCAGTCGGTTGGCATCGGACTCGGAGCGGATCTGGACCACGCTCCGGCGCAGGATCCGGGCCTCGACACCGGGAGCCAGGGCCAGCACCACGACCTCACCAGCGAGTCCGGGGCCCTCGGCGTCGCCGGCCTCACCACCGAATTCGTCCTCGAAGGCCACCACCGTGCCGATGAAGCCACCCGCGGTGGCGACCTCGTCGCCCACCTGCACCCGGCGGATGAGGGCCTCGCGTTCACGCAGTCTCTTCTGCTGGGGCCGGATGAGCATGAACCACAGCAGGATCAGCAGTGGGATGAAAATGAGCAGACCCATGGACAGACGGTCTCCATTCGCCCGCGTCAGAACGGGGCGCCGAATAGGACAACTGACCACGCTACCCCACTCCATGGCCCCTCAAGTGGCCGCCGGCGAACCGGCGGGTCCGGACCCCGATGGCGGGACACGGGGACGGGGAACTAGCTTCGGCCCATGGCCACCGAAATGTCCGACGACATCGCCGATCTGCTGGGTCGGAAGTTCGAGATGTGGAAGCACATGTACGGATCCGCCACGGCCGAGGACCTGCGCTCCCGCGCCCTGAAGGCGCTCTCGGAGGCCGGCGATGCCGACCCGGCCGAGATTCTGGCCGGGGTGGAACCCGAGTACGACTTCGACGACGATCCGGTGTCGCGCTGGGGTTGACCGGCCGGTGACTCCGCTTCGGGGGCGGAGCTCAGCTCCAGTGGGCCGCTATCTCCCTTGCCGGTGCGCTCAGCTCCAGTGGGCTGCTATCTCCCTTGCCGGTGCGCTCAGCTCCAGTGGGCCGCTATCTCCTCGGTCAGCGAGTGCAGCTCACCGGCCTCGATGGCCTGGCGGGCCGTGGCCACCAGGTCGAACAGGAACGCCAGATTGTGCAGGGTGAGTATGCGCCCGGCGGAAGGCTCCTTCACCATGAGCAGGTGGCGCAGATAGGCCCTCGAGTAGTCGGCCGAGGCGGCGACCCGGGCGTCGAGCGGAGAGGGGTCCCCCCGGTGCACGGCGTTGCGCAGGTTCAGCCTCCCGCCCCACGTCAGAACCGTTCCGTGACGGGCCAGACGGGTGGGTAGCACGCAGTCGAACATGTCGACCCCGGCCGCCACCGCCTGCACGATGCTCAGCGGGTCACCGACACCCATCAGGTAGCGGGGTCGATCGGCGGGCAACTCGGCCAGAGCGGCCCGCAGCGCCGGCATCATCTCCTCCCGGGTCTCCCCCACGGACAGGCCACCGATCCCGTATCCCCCGAAGTCCATTCCGGCCAGGACACGGGCGCTGTGGGTCCGTAGCCCCGGGTCGATCCCGCCCTGCACGATCCCGAACTGGGTCTGGTCGGCTCGGGTGTGAACCGCCCGGGCCCTCTCCGCCCAGCGGTGGGTCCGCTCGGTCGCCTCCATGACCTCGTGCACCGGTGACGGCAGCGAGGGGCAGATGTCGAGCACCATGGCGAAGTCGGCGCCGAGCTGCTCCTGGATCCGGGTGGCCTCCTCGGGGGTGAGGCTGACCTCCCGACCGTCGTAGATCGACTTGAAGGTGGCACCGGCCTCATCGATCCGGGGCTTGAGCGACATCACCTGGAAACCACCGGAGTCGGTGAGGAAGTGCCCCGACCATCCGGTGAACCCGTGGAGCCCACCCAGCGAGGCGATCTCCTCGGCCCCCGGCCTGAGCATGAGGTGGTAGGTGTTCCCCAGGACGATCTCGGCTCCCATGGGTCCGTAGTCGCGGGCGTCGAGATGGACGACCGCACCCCGGGTGCCCACCGGCATGAACACCGGGGTCTCGACCACGCCCCGACCGGTCGTGATCCGGCCCCTGCGGGCCTCTCCGTCGGTGGCGAGGATCTCCATGGAGAGGCTCACCGCCGGGAGCTCCTCGATGCGGCGGCGGACAGGGATCGGTCGAGGAACATGGCGTCTCCGAAGGAGAGGAAGCGGTAGTCCCCGGCCAGGGCGGAGTCGTAGAGGTCCCGCCAGCGGGGACCGACGAAGGCGTCGATCATCACCAGAAGGGTCGACCGGGGCATGTGGAAGTTGGTCATCATGGCATCCACGACCCGCCAGTGATGTCCCCGGGTCACGAACAGGTCGGTGTCGCCCTCCAGCCGGCCGGTGAGGGCCGCACTCTCCAGGGCCCTCACGGTGGTGGTTCCCACCGCGACCACCCGCTCGGCCGCGGTGCAGCGGGCCATGGTGGACGGGGGCACCCGGTAGCTCTCGGTGTGCATGATGTGCTCCGACGTGTCGTCCACCGACACCGGTCGGAACGTGTCCAGCCCCACCACCAGTTCGACCGTGCAGACATCGACCCCGCGGGCCGCGACCCCCACCAGCAGTTCGTCGGTGAGGTGCAGACCGGCAGTGGGGGCGGCGACCGAGCCGGGGCGGGCCGCGTACACGGTCTGGTAGCGGGACTCCGGCGCCGAGCTCCGGCCGATGTAGGGGGGCAGAGGCAGCTCACCCACCCCGTCCAGGACGGTTGCCTCCGCCGTCGTCGTGACCGGATCGCCTCCCAGGGAGACGGTGACCGAACGCCGGCCCTCATCCAGGGTCTCCCCGACGGTCACCGACAGTCGGGGATCGGTCTCCCCCGACAGCACAGTCCCGGGCGGAACCCGGCGCGATCGCCGTACCAGGGCCTCCCAGCCCCCGGCGCCGTCGGGGCGGAGCAGCAGAACCTCCACCGCTCCCCCGGTGGGCTTGCGGAGTCTGAGGCGGGCCGCCAGAACCCGGGTCTCGTTGACCACGAGGACGTCACCGGGTCCCAGGAGAGAGGGCAGATCACTGACCCTCAGGTGGTGGGGCTCGCAATCCGGTCCGCGGTCGACCAGCAGGCGGGCCGAGTCGCGGGGATCGGCGGGGTCCTGGGCGATGCGGGAGGGATCCAGGTCGTACTCGAACTCCGCCATCCGCATCCGGGTCAGGCTATCCCCGACCGGTCCGGACCCGTGGACCCCTCGGGGTGGCCGCGCACCGCGACCACCCCGGCTCCCTCAGTGGGGCCGGGCACCGGATGAGGGCAGGTGGCCCACGAGTTCGGTGATCCGGCGGTGGTCCCACTCGGGTTCCATGCCGGAGGCCTCCATCAGGTACTCGGCGGCCGAATGGTGATCCAGGCCCACCTCCAGCAGACCCCCGGCGACCATCTCCAGATAGGCCGGGGTCGGGGGATTCGGATCGAAGAGTTCCCTCTGGGTGAAGGTGACCACCGGCATACCGTCCACCCGCCCGCACCACAGACCGTGCCCGTACCAGGGTCCGCCGATGTCGAGGGCCCCCCGTTCCTCCAGCCGGCGGAGATCGACCTCGACCTCGCCGGGGGTGAGCCCGTTCTCCTGGGCGGCGACGTCCTCGAACTGCTGGTGGGTCAGGTTCCACAGCCGCACGACCGACTCGCCGCTGCCCCTTCGGGGGTCGACGAACGCCACACCGCCACCCCAACGTCGGGAGACCCCTCCGAAGTGGAGACGATGAGGGATCCGCCAACTGCGGTCGGCTATCGGGTGGCTGGGGTCACGGGACCCGTGGTGACCGCGGTCGCGGCCCTCGATCCAGCCCCCGGTCAGGTAGAAGCGGAAACGCTCCCACCGCAGATTGGATCCGTAGCTGGCGTACCAGACCCTCGGCTCGCCGTCGGGGGGTGGGCTGTCGGTCACGAGTCGAACAGTCCACCGGGGAGGAAGTCGGCCCGGGGGCGGGCGGGGGGTTCGAGGCCCACGTGGGTGAAGGCGGCTTCGGTGGCCACCCGGCCCCGTGGGGTGCGCTGCAGGAGCCCCATCTGGATGAGGAACGGCTCGTAGACGTCCTCAATGGTGTCGGGCTGCTCGCCCACGCTGATGGCCAGGGTCGAGACTCCGACCGGCCCCCCGCCGAACGAGCCGCACAGGGCGGTCAGGATGGCCCGGTCGACCTTGTCGAGACCGAGATCGTCGACGCCGAACAGGGCCAGGCCGGCCGAGGCCACGGCCCGGTCGATGTGGCCCGAGGCCCTCACCTCGGCGAAGTCGCGCACCCGGCGCAGCAGGCGGTTGGCTATGCGGGGCGTACCCCGGGCCCGGCGGGCGATCTCCGACGCACCGTCGTCGTCGACCTTGACCTCCATGATCCCCGCCGCCCTCACCACGATGGCCTCCAGATCTTCGGCGGAGTAGTAGTCGAGGCGGGCCACCAGACCGAAGCGGTCTCTCAGGGGCCCGGCTATCAGCCCGGTGCGGGTGGTGGCCCCCACCAGGGTGAACCGCGGCAGCTCCAGACGGATCGACCGGGCCGCCGGGCCCTTCCCGAGGACGATGTCGAGCTGGTAGTCCTCCATCGCCGGGTACAGGACCTCCTCGACGGCCTTGGGCAGACGGTGGATCTCGTCGATGAACAGGACGTCACCGTCGCCCAGCTTGGTGAGGATGGCGGCGAGGTCACCGGCCCGCTCCACCGCCGGACCGCTGGTGACGTGCAGCACCACACCCAGCTCGGCGGCGATGATTCCGGCCAGGGTGGTCTTGCCCAGGCCCGGGGGTCCGGCGAACAGCAGATGGTCGGGCGCCTGCCCCCGCCTCAGAGCCGCCTCGAGGATGATGGCCAGGTGTTCCTTGAGTTCGGGCTGGCCCACGAACTCGACCAGTGACCGGGGCCGCAGCCCCGCCTCCTCGGTGTGGTCGTCGCCCCTGGGAACGGGATCGACCAGCTCGTCGCGCCCCCATTCGGAGTCACCGCCCATCGGTCGGAACCTCCGCTGCGGTGCCGCCGGACGTGATCGTCGACGATGCCATCACGATCCCCCGAGTTGCCGGAGGGCGCGGCGGAGCATGGCCGAGGCGTCCCCGTCGTCGACGATGCCGGCCAGGACCCGGCGGGTCTCCTCGGGGGAGTACCCCAACCCGGCCAGGGCCTCCCTCACATCGGCCGCGGCCCCCGCCTCGGGCTCGGCCACCGAGGTGGCCGCGGCCACCAGGGCCTCGGCGTCGGCGGGAACACCCAGACGGTTCTTCAGTTCGATCAGGAGCCGGGCCGCGGTCTTCTTGCCGACACCGGGGACCTGGCACAGGGCGTCCACGTCGTCGGTGGCCACCGCCAGGCGAAGACGGTCGGGACTGTGGGTGGACATGATCGACAGGGCCAGGGCCGGACCCACGCCGTGTGCTCCCAGCAGGGCCTCGAACATGCGCCGCTGCTCGAGGTCGGTGAATCCGTAGAGCTTCTGGCCGTCCTCGCGTATGTGGTGATGGATGTGGATCATCGCCTCGCCGCCGACCGGTGGCAGGGCCCGGGCCGTCTGCTCGGAGACGGTCACCAGGTATCCGACCCCACCCACCTCGATGAGGACCTCGCCCACGGCCAGGTCGAAGTCGAGCACCCGCCCGCGCAGGGAGCCGATCATCGGATCTCCTCACCCGCGAGGGGACAGCCGATCATCGGGCCACCTCACCCCGGGCCAGGGCACCGAGAGCCTGGCGATCGCGCGGACCCCGGGGAACGGAGGGGGCCAGGACGCGGCGGGTGTCGAGGCCCCCACCGTGATCGGTGGCAGGGGACGGCATCGGGGCGTGGGCCAGGTGGCACAGGGCGACCGCTGCGGCGTCGGCGGCGTCGGCGGGGCTGGGGGCCGCCTCGAGACCCAGCAGGGCCTGGATCATCCTCTGCATCTGTTCCTTGGGGGCCGCCCCCCAACCGGCGACGGCCTCCTTCACCTGGTTGGGGGTGTACTCGAACACCTCGGCCCCCGCCGCCGATCCCTCGGCCATGGCCAGACCGGCCGCCTGGGCCACTCCGATGGCGGTGGACACGTTCACCTGGAAGAAGACCCTCTCGACCGCCACCACCGCCGGGCGGTACTCGCCGATGAGGGCCCGGATCTGGGCCTGGATCGACGCCAGTCGCCGGGCCACGTGAGCCGTCGACGGGGTTCGGACCACCCCCATGGCGTGGACGGTGCGGGACCGACCCTGCGCCTCGACCACCGCGTAGCCGCAACGGGACAACCCCGGATCAACTCCCAGAACGAACACAGGTTCGATGGTACCCGAAGGGTGAGACCCCCCGGAAGAACCACGAGTCGGTGTCATGGAGGGCCGTTCGGAGTCACCGATCAGGCCGACAGCTCCTCCATCACCGGAGCCGGAATGTCGAAGTTGGCGTAGACCCCCTGGACGTCGTCGTGGTCGTCGAGGGCGTCGATGACCTTGAGCACCTGCTTGGCGGCGGAGACCTCACCGAGTTCGACGGTGTTCTGGGGGAGCATGGTCAGGTCGGCCGAGGTGACCTCGATACCGGCCTCCTCCAGGGCCGAGCGCACGCCGGCGGTGTCGGACGCCTCACAGGTGATCTGCCAGGTGTCGCCGTCGGCCTCGATGTCCTCGGCCCCGGCCTCGAGCGCCGCTTCCATGAGGGTCTCCTCGTCGACGCTGCCGGGAACCACGACCACACCCTTGCGGTCGAACTGCCAGGCCACCGCTCCCGGCTCGGCGAGCGAGCCCCCCGATTTCGAGAACACGTTACGGATCTCCGAACCGGTACGGTTGCGGTTGTCGGTCAGGACCTCGACGTACACGGCCACACCGTGGGGGGCGTAGCCCTCGTAGGTGACGGTCTCGTAGCTGACACCCTCGAGCTCGCCGGTCCCTCTCTTGATGGCCCGTTCGATGGTGTCGAGGGGAACGGAGTTGTCCCGGGCCTTCTGGTACATGGTGCGCAGGGTGGCGTTGGTGTCGGGGTCTCCCCCACCCTCACGGGCCGCCACCTCCACCTGGCGGATCAGCTTGGCGAAGAGCTTTCCGCGCGCCTTGTCGGCCGCACCCTTCTTGTGCTTGATCGTGGCCCATTTGGAATGTCCTGACACGGCTCACCTCCGGTGTGCATTGTGCCACCACCGGCGAGTACTCGGAACTCCCTCATCCGAACTACCGCTCACGGCTGGGTCCCGGCTCCGCCCAACCAGAGGCGGTGGAGGCGCAGGTCGGGGGTCAACTCGGGATGGAAGGCCGCCACCAGATGGGCCCCGGCGCGGCAGAGCACCGGGTGGAACGCCCCCTGGGGTCCCTCCACCCGGGCCAGCACCTCGACTCGCTCACCCACCGACTCCACGTAGGGGGCCCGGATGAACACGGCCCGGAAGGGCTCCGATCCCAGACCGGCCTCGGCCAGGGCGTCGATGGACAGGTCGACCTCGAATGACTCGCTCTGCCGCCCGAAGGCGTTGCGTCGTACGGCGAGGTCGACCACGCCGAAACACCGCTGGTCGGGTCGGCCGTCGAGGATCTCCCGGGACATGAGGATCATGCCGGCGCAGGTGCCGAACCCGGCCATGCCCTCGGCGAAGAGCCCGGCCACGGGGTCGAACAGCCCGCTGGACTCCAGCAGCATGGAGATGGTGGTGGACTCACCTCCGGGGATGATCAGCCCGTCGATCCCCGCCAGGTGGGCCGGGCGACGCACGTCGACGGCGACATGGCCGAGCTTCTCGACCGCGGCGCGGTGCTCGACCGCGGCCCCCTGGAGACCGAGCACCCCGATCCGGCGAGGTGGCACGGTTCGAGCTACCAGCCCCGGTCGGCGAGGTGGGTCTCCAGCGAGCCCATCTCCAGACCGGGCATGGCCGCGCCCAGCCCGGTGCTGACCTTGGCCAGGATGGCCGGGTCGTCGTAGTGGGTGGTGGCCTCGACGATGGCCTTGGCCCGGGCCGCGGGATCATCGCTCTTGAAGATGCCCGAGCCCACGAACACGGCCTCGGCCCCGAGCTGCATGACCAGAGACGTGTCGGCGGGGGTGGCGATTCCCCCGGCGCAGAACAGCGGTACGGGCAGACGGCCGGTCTCGGCCACCTCCTGCACCAGCCCTATGGGAGCCCTGAGCTCCTTGGCCCAGCCGTAGAGCTCGGCCGAGTCGGCCACGGTGAGCTTGTGGATGTCGCCCAGGATGGACCGCAGGTGACGCACGGCCTCGATGATGTTGCCGGTGCCGGCCTCACCCTTGGAACGGATCATGCAGGCCCCCTCGGAGATCCGTCGCAGGGCCTCGCCCAGGTTGGTGGCACCGCAGACGAAGGGCACGGTGAACTTCCACTTGTCGACGTGGTAGGCCTCATCGGCGGGGGTGAGGACCTCGCTCTCGTCGATGTAGTCGACATCGAGGGCGGTGAGGATCTGGGCCTCGGCGAAGTGACCGATGCGGACCTTGGCCATGACCGGGATACTGACGGCGGCCTGGATGCCCTGGATCATCGACGGGTCGCTCATGCGGGCGACGCCACCGTCGCGACGGATGTCGGCGGGCACCCGTTCGAGGGCCATGACGGCCACCGCTCCGGCGTCCTCGGCGATCCTGGCCTGGTCGGGGGTGACCACGTCCATGATCACCCCGCCCTTGAGCATGTCGGCCAGGCCACGCTTGACCCGGTAGGTGCCGGTCTCCGTTGCTGCATTCTGAGTGGGCTCGGTCATGGCCCAGATGCTACTGCCGCGATCGCAGGGGACCCCACCGGACAGCCCACACCGGGTCCACCGGGACCCCCAGTGGCCCATGCGAACGCTGGATCTACTCCAGGACGGTGGCCCGGCGCGCGACCGCTACTCCAGGACGGTGGCCCGGCGCGCGACCGCTACTCCACGACGGTGGCCCGGCGCACGCGACCGCTACTCCACGACGGTGGCCCGGCGCACGCGACCGCTACTCCACGACGGTGGCCCGGCGCGCGACCGCTACTCCACGACGGTGGCCCGGCGCGCGACCGCTACTCCACGACGGTGGCCCGGCGCGCGCGACCGCTACTCCACGACGGTGGCCTTGCCGGTGCGGGGCAGCAGGGTCCATGTGGACCCGGGCATGAACTTCACGGGGCGGCTCTCCGAGTCGAAGTACTGGGTGGGAACAGTGAGGTTCTCCTTCACCCACGTACCCTCGATCAGACGGCCGTCGATGAGGAACCAGGCGTCCCCCGAGCCCACGAGCTGGGCCTCGGGGACCGGGTTGCCCGCCCCGTCGACCAGACCGGTGTTGACGTACTGCACGAACTGGACGATCACGTTCGTGGGGGCGATGGCCACCCCGTCGGTGTCCACATGGGGGCTTCCGTTCTGATCGCGGGTCCATCCCCCCACCGAGGGATCCCAGGTGTGCACGGCGCTGTTGGCCCCGTAGTCCACCTCGACGGCCTTGATCGGGCGGGCCCCCGCCGGTGCCTCCTCACCGGGCAGGCGGTACTCGAGAAGAGGATTGGGGGTGTTCGTCAGGTCGGGGGCCACCGCCCGGAGTCGGTCGGTGCCCGTGAACAGGTTCGAGGGGGCCCGGCGGTCGTTGCGCCGCTCATAGGCATTCGGCACGGCCTCGACCCCCACGTCGATTATCGCCGAGGCCCGGATCTGGTTGGCGAACACCTGGTTGGCGCCCGACCAGGCGAACATCGGACTGTTGAGGGTGACGAGGATCGGGATGTCGGTGCTGCGGGCCGAACGGACCGGGCCCACCACCTCGGCGTCCCGGGAGTGGAAGACGGCCAGCAGCCGGGACAGCCCGCCCTCGACCATCTCCTCGAAGACCATGTCGGCCTGGTTCAGCCCGGCCTGGGGTCGGGCCGCGGGAGCGTTGTCGATCTTCACCGCTATGGCCGGTCTCTCCAGGTCCACCCCGGCCGGAGCCGGGGCCCCGGTCAGAGGAGCGTTCACATCGGCCAGCTCGACCACCTGGGTGGTGGAACTCGGTTCGCTGGTGGAGGAACCTCCTCCCACCGTCGGCAGGGTTATGTCGGCCTCTGTCGTGGTGGAGGACGAGGCGTCGCCTCCGGCTCCGTCGGCACCCTCGTCGCCTCCCCCTCCCGAGCAGGCTGCGGCCACCAGGACCAGGCTCGCCAGCAGGGCCAGCGCTCTCAACAGAACGGGTGTGCGGCGGTCCGGTCCCGCCGTGGTCTCAATTGCCATCTTGGTCTCTCCCAGATCGAACCCGCCGGCTCGACGACGGTTCACGTGCCTGACTTCTGCCCGCGCCTGATCCTGTCTTCGGGGGCCGGGGCCCCTGTGGCCACCTCTCAGAGTTCGTGGAGTGCCGCGATCCGCTCGTCGATCGGGGGGTGCAGCACATAAGCCCGCCCGAACCGGGAACGGGCGCCCGTACCCTGTGAACCCTCCGGGGCCAGGGGGGCCTCGATCCACATGTGGGACGTGGCCGGTGATGCGGTTGCCACCACCGCCGCCCCTCCCGTCATCTTCTCCAGGGCCTTGGCCAGACCGGGCGGGTAGCGGGTGAAGCCCACCGCCTCCAGATCGGCCAGGAACTGCTCCTGGTCACCCACCGCGGACCTCACCAGGCGGGCCGACACAGGCGTGAGAACGCCGAGCAGATAGCCGGGTACCGATCCCAGGGCTCCCAGCCCTCCCCGGGCGGCGGCCCGGAACCCCAGATCGGAGAACAGTCCGGGGAAGCCGAGCAGAACCGCGGCGATCTGGTCCACGGCGGTGGCCTGGGTACGGATACGGCCCAGTTCGTCGGCCATGACCCCCTCGAGCTCGATCCGGTCGAGGGCCTCCAATAGGCCGGTGGTCGCCGCCAGCGAACCGTGCTCGGGGTCTCGTCCGACGGCGAAGGCGTTGATCCCCGGGTCGTCTATCACGTAGAGCCTCGGGGTGGGGACACCTCGGGCCACGCACAGGCCGTCGACGACGTTGTGATACCGCGGCTGCTCCTCCGGCGAGGCGGGACGGGCCCCCACGATGCGCAGCAGGAAGCGGTCGGCGCGGGCCAGCCCCCACCAGGCCAGGCCCCCCGCCAATGCGAATCCGACCACCAGCCCGATCCAGCCCATACCCACGAGATAGAGGATCAGACCCGCCACGACTCCGATGGTGAGGATGAAGCCGGTGACTATGAGAAGGGTTCGACGCCGGTTGGCGGCCACCTGTTCGTTCAAGGGAACCTCGGTGTTGTCGGGGGTGTCAGGGGTGTCGGGGGTGATTGCCGGTCACCGCCGATCGGTGGGACCGTCGGGGGTGTCAGAACTGGACCTGGACCGGACCCCGGGCGTCGCCCTCGGCCTCGAAGTACTCCGCCGGTTCGAAGTGGAACATCGAGGCCATGATGTTGGTGGGGAAGGTCTGGATCTTGGTGTTGTACCTCAGCAC
>DRKF01000146.1 GCA_011051915.1 Acidimicrobiales bacterium
ATGGACCATCTCGTCAACTGGGACAGTGTCGCCGCCCGCATGGGTTGACCTGGGCCGACCTGGCCTGAGCTGTCCGTCCGGACGCCGTGGTCACCGGGATCCGGTGATCCCGTCCTGAGCCGGCCCCGGCTCGAACCTCCCCTTCCTCCCGGACGACATGAACACAACGCTGCCCCCACCGGTTCCCGGTGGGGGCAGTTGTGTCCCAGAGGTCGGGAAGAGATTCTCTTTCTCGGCCCTGGGCCGGGTGGGTCGATCGGCGGCTACTCCAGAGGGGGCAGGTTGCCGAAATCCAGCCGGAAGGGCAGGTTGGCGAAGGGATCCGAAGAGGTTTCCGCCACTATGGCCACCTCGGTCTTCTCCGGTTCCATGACGTGACCGACGGCCAGCATGGCTGCGGCCAGCAGGTTCACCGCCCCCGAGGCGCGCGGATCGGGATGACGCTCCGGCCGGGGCTCGCCCTCCTCGGAGGGTTCCTCCCCGGGATAGGTGAAACCGAGGTCGTCTCTCACGGTTCTCCATTCTTACCGGTCCGGTCCCCCAATGGCACCGCGAACCGGCGACACCCCGGCCCGGTGAGGGCGATTCACCACCGTGGGTGGAACTCGGCCCTATCGGAGCACCGGTTGGGTGTGGACCATGGCCGCCGGCCATTCCGGCTCCCAGGGAAAGGCCCCGGAGCGGTCGGGCCACACGAACTGGGTCATGCGCCAGGGCTGATCGCCGTAGATCTCCCCCAGGGTGGGGAACATCCACCCGTGGGTCTCGGGGCTCACATCGGTCAGGACCGCCCTGAGATCGTGGTCGAGGAGCCCCACGAAGGGCCGGCCGCGGGGAATCTGCACCCCGGCCCGGAGATTGGCCACCACGAGGTCCAGGAGGCCGGAGGCAGCGACCGGCGCCAGTCCCATGATCACGATCTCGGGATGGCCGATGAGCGCTTCGAGGCCCAGGGTGTAGGAGTAGGAGGGTCGGGGAGGCTCGGAAGAGGGATCGGGCCGCACCGGTTCCACCGCCCAGCCCCGGTTCTCGATGAGCCAGTGGATCTTGTCCATGTGCTCCATCGGCTCGAACTCGAAATCGGGCGGATGAGGGTGGGGGTGGTCGTGCCCGGCCATGGACTCCTGCCTGGGATGGGTGACTGGACCCTAGCGTCCCGCTCTCCAGAGACGACGCCGGCATGCCGAAGGGAGAGGATGTCGCTGACACATCCACCCACCAGCGGCGCTCGCCCCCTGACCTCATCCCCGACAGCGGGCGCTACCGCCTGGATTCCGACCCTCGCAGTGGCCGGCGCCCTGGCGGCCCTGGGCTGGTTCGGGTTCGTGAGGGGGGTTCGGGTACCGCTGCTGGGGTTGTTCGATCTCGGCATTCACGAGTTGGGGCATCTGATCAGCTACCCGCTGCCCGTTCCCCGGGTCGTGGAGGCGGCGGCGGGAAGCGGGGCCCAGATCCTGGTCCCGTCGGGACTCGTGGTCTACTTCCTCGGGGTTCGTGGGGACCACCTGGCCGCGGCGTTCTGCGCCGGATGGGCCGCAACCTCCATGGTCGACGTGAGCATCTACGTGGCCGACGCCCCCTACCAACGGTTGTCCCTGATCGGCGGCTACCACGACTGGGCGTACATCCTGGGGCCCTCGGGCCTCAACCATCTGGAATGGGCCGCGGGCCTGGCCCGGGGGTTGCGTACCACGGCCCTGCTGGTCTGGCTGGTCTCTCTCGCAGTCGTGGTGGGACCGCCCCTGTTGGGCCGCCTGCTGCCTTCCCCGGGTCGCTGAGGCCCGGATCTCAGCCGGTGGTGTCGCGGAAGGTGTCGAACCGGCCGGTGAGGCTGCCCTTCTCGATCTCCTCGATCAGTTCGTCTCCCCCCGAGTCCAGGATCATCTGGCGGGGCAGGGCCGGCATGACGTAGTCGTCGGGCATCGGCACGGTGGTGTCGGGCCGGCGGGCCATGGCCGCCTCGATGGCGGGGGCCAGACGTTCGGTCTTCGCCGCGGTGAGGCCCGGGTCCCGCTCGGCGAACTCGGGAAGCACCTCGGTTCCGAAGATCTCGATGGATTCCATGATGTGTTCGTGGCGGTTGCGGCCTGCCTGGAGAACGAAGATGAGCTGATCCACCCCGGCCTCCTCGTAGCGGCGGCAGAACTCCCGCAGCTGATCGGGGGTCCCCACCGCCCCCCTCAGCCCCGATGTCTCGCCGGCGGCGATCTTGGCCCCCAGGGTCTCCTTCTGGAGGGCCACCTCGACCTCGGGGGAGTAGCCCATCTCGCTCCGCTTGTGCTCGAACTCGTCCCACACGTCGGTGCGGCCGGGGACGTGATCACCGAACACGTAGTAGTGGGCCAGGGAGTAGCCGAAGAAGTTGGCTCCCTCCAGGCCCCGCCGGATGGCCTCCTCGGGGTCGGGATGGCACATCATGGTGGTCACGCAGGCCAGCTGGGGGTTGACCGCCAGACCTATGGGCACACACGACTCCGTGAGGATCTTCTCGTAGTCCTGTACCCAGGTGCGGGCCTCCTCGGGGTCGATGAACGCGAAGCTGAGGGCCCCGATTCCCAGCTCGGCGGCCATCAGGATCGTGTCGCGACGACTGCACGCCACCCACAGGGGAGGGTGGGGTTTCTGGTGGGGCTTGGGCACCACGTTGCGGGGAGGCATCGACACGTACCGGCCCTCGACCCCGGTGAAGGGGGTCTCGGTCAGGCAGCGGATCGCGACCTCGAGGCCCTCGCGCCACTGGGCCCTCTTGTCCTCGGGGTCTATCCCGAATCCGCCCAGTTCGGCGATCGAGCCCGACTCGCCCGATCCGAACTCGACCCGACCGTCGGACACCAGGTCGAGGGTGGCGACCCTCTCCGCCGTGCGGGCCGGGTGGTTGTAGGCGGGAGCGGTCTGGATGATGCCGTGACCCAGGCGGATGTTCTTCGTGCGCTGGCTGGCGGCGGCGAGGAAGACCTCGGGGGCCGAGGAGTGGGAGTACTCCTCCAGGAAGTGGTGCTCCACCTCCCAGATGTGGCTGAATCCCATCCGGTCGGCCAGCTCGACCTGGTCGAGGGCCTCCTTCATCAACCGGTGCTCGTCGTCGGGCCCCCACGGCCTCGGCAACTGGTGTTCGTAGAAGAGTCCGAACCTCATATTCCCCCCTGGTTGGATTCCGTCCCACCCTAGGATCGGCCCGTCCCATCCCGACAATCGGGGAGCAGCCCGTGAGTGCCCAGTCCTTCGAGATCCGTTATGTGGACGTGTTCGCCGAGCGTCCGCTGCTGGGCAACCCGGTGGCGGTGGTGCTCGGTGCCGAGGGGTTGGACGATGCGACCATGCAGGCCATCGCCCGGTGGACGAACCTCTCCGAGACGACCTTCGTGCTGGATTCGGCGGTCGCCGACTACCGGGTGAGGATCTTCTCCACCGTGGGCGAGTTCCCCTTCGCCGGGCATCCGACGATCGGTACCGCCCACGCGGTGAGGGAGGTCGGACTCGTTGCACCCGGTGACGGTCCGGCCGCCGCCACCATGGAGTGTGAGGCGGGCCTGGTGCCCATCGTCTGGAACGTCGACGGAACCATCACCGCTACCGTCCCCGTGAGCCGGATGGTGGGTCCCGGGTCGGGCGTCACCGAACTCGGAGATCTGCTGGGTGGGGAGGTGTCCGAACCGGTGCTGGTGATCGACACCGGGCCCCACTGGATGGTGGCCGCCATGGGCTCGGCGGCCCAGGTCATGGCGGCTGAACCCGACGGTGATCGTCTGGCCGCCATGTGCGGAGCGGCGAAGGCGTCGGGCCTCACGATCTACGGGTTCGGACCCGAGGGCGGGGGAGCCGTCGAGGTCCGCAGCTTCGCACCCGGTGACGGGGTACCCGAGGATCCCGTCTGCGGCAGCGGCAACGCCGCGGTGGCCCGCCACCTGGAGGCCACCGGAGCCCTGGCGGGAATCGGTCGGAGCTACACGGCCCGCCAGGGTCGGGCCGTGGGCCGCGACGGACGGGTGGCGGTGCAGGTCTCCGAGGACGGTGCGGAGATCTCCATCGGCGGACCGGCGTTGACCGTGGTGAGCGGAGACCTCCGGCTGCGCACCGGTGGGGAGAAATCCGAAGTCGTCGACTGATCTTCACTAGTATTCCGGTGTTCCGCCCGAGTAGCGGCTCTCGCCGTTTCCCCACGGAGGTATCGAAGTTGTACAACCAGGTGACGACTCGCAAGCTGGTGGCCTCCGATCTCGATGACATCGTCGACATCGACGAGAGGGCCGAAGGGGAGCGCCGGGCGGCGTTCTGGGAGGGCAAGGTCATAATCCAGGAGGGTTCCCGACCTCCGTGGACGGCGTGGGTGGCCGAGTACGACGGCACCGTGGTCGGATTCCTGTTCGGTCACTACGAGGAGCTCGAGTTCGGTCTGCCCGGAGGCACGGTGTGGATCGACATCCTCGGCGTCGACCCCGCCTACCGCCACAAGAAGGTCGGTTCGGCCATGATCGAGTCGTTCGTGGAGGCGGCGGAGGACATGGGCATGAAGAGGGTGTTCACCCTGGTCAGGAGGGAACAGCAGCCCGACCTCGAGCAGTTCTTCCTGCGCCAGGGCATGGAGATGGACAAGATGGTCCACTTCGGTCGGGATCTGTAGCTCTCAAGGGGGTCTGCCACAGTCGGCGGGACCTGTCGCCCCGCGGGACGGAGCGTTTCCTCAGAGGCGGATGGGGTGGTTGGCGTCCCGGGGCAGGACCATGGCGGCCACCAGGCCGAGGCCGCAGGCGGCGGCCGACACCCAGAAGGCCCAGGCGAAGGAACCGGTGAAGTCCGCCAGCCAGCCCCCAAGAGGAGGTCCGACTATCTGGGCCACACCGAAGGCCAGGGTGATGACCCCGAAGGCGGCGCTGAACTCCTCGGGGCTGATGTGGTCGGCGACATAGGCGGTGATGGCGGTGGGAGCCCCGGCGAAGGACAACCCGAACAGGAACGCCACCAGCCAGAGTGCGGGTCCCGACAGGAACAGCATCGCCGCTCCGCAGACGGTCAGGAGCAGAAAGCCGATGCGGATGGTGTGGGTCCGGCCCACGGCATCGGACACCCGCCCGAACGTCACCCCGCCGAAGATGGTGGCGAAGCCCATCACCGAGAAGATGGCGGTGGCTCCTGTGGTGGAGAAGCCGCGGTCATCCTCGAGCATGGTCACCACGTAGGTGAGCACGATCACGTAGCCCAGGCCGAAGGCGGTGTAGGAGGCGGTGAGGGGGACCCATCCCCGGACGGACCGTAGTGAGGAGAACCGCACCGGTCTCCCGGCCGGGTCGCC
>DRKF01000147.1 GCA_011051915.1 Acidimicrobiales bacterium
ATGAACCAGATCCAGATACCCAAGGAGAATCCCATGAGAGCTAGACGGCTCTTCACAATACTGGCCGTACTACTGTCCTTCGCCGTGGTGGCGGCAGCCTGTGGTGACAGCGGAGGCGGTGATGACAACGCCGAAGGGCAGACCACCGCTCCGGCTGCCGAAGACGGAGGTGAAGTCACGACGACCGTGGCCGACGGCGGGGCATCGGGCGACACGTTCCTGGTGGGGAAGTTCGCCGATGCCTGTGATTCGTTCAAGGACCAGGTGACGGTGCCCGACGACTTCAACATCGGTCTGGTCACAGACATCGGCAAGATCAACGACGGCACCTTCAACGAGGGCGTCTACAAGGGCTTCGCGGCGGCCGCGGAGTGCTTCGGCCTGGAGAACCGCTTCATCGAGACCGCTTCGGAGGCCGACTACGTCACCAACCTGAACAGCATCCTCGACGACAACCCCGAGGTCGTGGTCACCGTGGGCTTCATGCTGGCCTCCGACACCCTCGAACAGGCCCAGGCCCATCCCGACGTGAAGTACGTCGGTGTCGACCAGTTCCAGCCGGAGTACCCCGACAACTACGTCGGTGTGCTGGCCGCCGATGACCAGGGGGGCTGCATGATGGGAGGATTCGCCGGCACCCTCACCGAGTCCAACGTCGTCGGTGTGGTCGCCGGTGTCGAGGCGGTGCCCCCGGTGGTCCGTTTCGCCAACGCCTTCAAGCACTGCGCCGAGCTGGCCAATCCCGATGTCGACGTTCGCATCGTCTACCACGAGAGCTTCACCGACGTGACCGGTGGCGCGGCCACCGCCGAGCAGATGCTGGGTGAGGGTGCCGATGTCATCTTCGGGGCCGGTGGCCCGACCGGATCCTCCGGCATCAAGACCGCCGCCGCCAAGGGCGCCTGGGTCATCGGCGTGGACACCGACGAGTACTACACGACCTTCGAGGGTGGAGCGATCGAGGGCGCCGACAAGCTGGCCACCTCGGCCATCAAGGACGTGGGTCTGGGTGTGTTCAACCAGATCGCGATGGCCCTGACCGGTGAATTCCAGAGCGGGATCTTCACCCTGACGGCGGCCAATGGCGGCATGGACTACGCCCCGGCCCACGACGCCGACCTGCCCGCCGACGCGGTCAAGGCCCTGGAGGACTTCCGGGCCGGTCTGGCCGACGGGTCCATCTCCACCGGCGTCGATCCCATCACCGGTCAGCCTCTCGACGGCTGATCGAAAGAACGTCCATGGCTGACACCGGTCATCCGGTCCTGGAACTGACGGGAATCACCAAGACCTTTCCCGGTGTGGTGGCCAACCGTGACGTCTCGTTCTCACTCGAGCAGGGAGAGATCCACTGCCTGCTCGGTGAGAACGGGGCCGGCAAGAGCACGTTGATGAACGTGGTGTTCGGGCTGTACCAGCCCGACTCGGGGACCATGAGGGTCAACGGGCGGGAGATGGCCTTCAGCTCGTCGGCCGATGCCATCGCCGAGCGCATCGGCATGGTGCACCAGCATTTCCAGCTGGTGCCGACGCTCAGCGTGCTGGAGAACGTGGTGCTGGGCGCCGAGACGGTGCGTCACGGGGTCCTCGACATGGACGAACCACGGGCGGCACTGGAGCGCCTGAGTGCCGACTACGGCCTGCCCATAGACCCCGACGCCCTCGTCGGTGACCTGTCGGTCGGCATCCGTCAGCGGGTCGAGTTGCTGAAGGCCCTCTACCGGGATGCCGACATCCTGATCCTCGACGAGCCCACGGCCGTTCTCACACCCGGAGAGGTGGACGAGTTCCTGTCGACCACCCGGGAGCTGGTGCGCTCGGGCAAGTCGGTCATCTTCATAACCCACAAGCTCCGGGAGGTGCTCGCCGTAGCCGACCGGATCACCGTGCTGCGGGGCGGGGAGGTGGTCGGGTCGACCGTTCCCGGCGAGACCGACGAGGCCGAGTTGGCCTCGATGATGGTGGGTCGGGAGGTCAGCTTCACGGTCGACAGGGGCGAATCCCATCCCGGTGAGAAGGTGCTGAGCGTCCGCGATCTTCGGGTACTCGACAATCGGGGGGTGGCGATGGTCGAGGGCTGCAGTTTCGAGGTCCGGGCGGGGGAGATCTTCGGGATCGCCGGGGTGGAGGGCAACGGTCAGCGCGAACTGGTGGAGGCCCTGGCCGGGATGAGACCGGTGGACTCGGGTGATCTGCGGCTGGGCGGACGGTCCCTGGTGGGTCTGGGCCCACGGCAGATCGCCGAACTGGCGGTGGGGCACATCCCCGAGGATCGTTCCCGCCACGGCCTGATCGCCCCCTTCGCGGTCAGCGACAATCTGGTCCTGAATCAGTACCACCGTTCCCCCTTCTCCCGGAGGCTGGTGCGCAACCGGATCGCGGTCGAGAGCCACGCAGCCGAGCTGGTGGACAAGTTCGACATCCGGACACCGGGTATCTCAGTACCCGTCGGGCAGCTCTCGGGAGGCAACCAGCAGAAGGTCGTGGTGGCTCGCGAGATGTCCCGTCCCCTGAAACTGCTGCTGGTGGCCCAACCCACCCGGGGTCTCGACGTCGGGTCCATCGAGTTCATCCACTCCCAACTGGTGAGGATGAGGGATCGCGGCACGGCCATACTCCTGGTGTCGGCGGAGTTGGACGAGGTGCTGGGGTTGGCCGACACGGTCGGAGTGCTCTACCGGGGACGGGTCGTGGCCACCATGGCGGCGGAGGAGGCCGACCGCGGTCGGATAGGGCTCCTGATGGCCTCGGGGGTGGAGGCGGCATGACTCCCGAGGATCGTCCTCCCCTGGTCACCACCTACCAGCGACTGGCACCGGTCACCGTACCGATCCTGGCCATCCTCACCGCCCTGGTCGTGGCCGGAGGTGCGGTGGTGGCCGCGGGCTCCAACCCCCTGGAGGCCTACTGGGCCCTCATCGACGGAGCCTTCGGATCATGGGACCGGCTGGCCACCACCGTCGGTAGGGCCACTCCGTTCATCGGCACCGCACTGGCGATGGCGTTCGCCTACAAGGCGGGCCTGTTCAACATCGGAGCCGAGGGCCAGATCCTGGCCGGGGCCCTGGCCGCGGCCTGGGTGGGGACGTGGTCGTGGCTGCAGGGCTGGCCCGGGCCGGTTCTCATCGTGGTGGTGCTGGCGTCGGGGACCTTCGGGGGATTCGTCTGGGGACTGATTCCCGGCGTGCTCAAGGCCCGAACCGGTGCCCATGAGGTGATCACCACCATCATGATGAACTTCATCATGGCCCTGGCCGCCGCCTGGCTGGTCAACTCCCTCAACCCGGTGATCCTGCGCGACACCGAGGTGAGCGTGGCCCGGACCCGCCCCCTGCCGGCGGGGGCCCGGCTGCCCGAGCTGGTCTCGGGTACGAAGCTGCATCTCGGTCTGTTCCTGATGCTGGCCCTGGTCGGGCTGACGGCCTGGGTACTGGAGAAGACCACCTTCGGCTTCGAGGTGAGAGCGGTCGGTACCAACCCCGAGGCCGCCCGGTACGCCGGGATGAGCGTCAACCGCACGATCATCGCCGCCATGGCCATATCGGGGGCCATGGCCGGTCTGGCCGGGGCGGGTCAGGTCTCGGGAGCGGAGGGGCATCTCAGCCCCGGCATCTTCGTGAACGTCGGCTTCGACGCCATCGCCATAGCCCTGCTGGCCCGGGCCAACGCCTACGGAATCGTCCCCGCCGCCCTGCTGTGGGGGGCCCTGTTGTCGGGGGCACCGCTCATGCAGCAGCGGGCGGGTATGTCG
The DNA here is from genome assembly GCA_011051915.1 of Acidimicrobiales bacterium. Taxonomy (GTDB): domain Bacteria; phylum Actinomycetota; class Acidimicrobiia; order Acidimicrobiales; family Poriferisodalaceae; genus DRKF01. The sequence goes on from DRKF01000147.1 coordinate 3,752, forward strand.
ACCGACCTGGTGCGGATCATCGAGGCCGCGATACTGGTGTTCATCGCCGGAGACGTGATCATCCGCTACCTCTTTCGGATTCGAACCCCTGAGGGGACGGACGGCCCATGACCCCCGGCAGTGTCGTCCGGACCCCTCGATGGCCGCGCCTGAGCCGAACCCGCACGCTGGGTGTGTTCTACGTGTTCCTGGGTCTGGTGCTGGTGTTCCAGGTCGCCCCGGCCCTGTCGGAGGAGAGGAGGAGATTCCTCTTCGGTACCGGATCCGACAGCGTCGCCTGGAGCTTCCAACCCTCGTCGGTGACGGTCACCATCGGGCTGGCCCTGATCCTGTTCGGGGCCGCGACCTTCGCCGAACGTCGCCTCGGGCGGTTCGTCCGCGGCGGGCTGGCCCTCGGCGGGGTGCTGGGAGTGCTGATGATCCTGGTGGCGTCGATGGCCCTGTCGCCCACCAAGAGCACGAACCTGGTCCCCCTGTTCGTCCAGTCGCTCAAGCTGGGGTCACCCATCGCCCTGGGGGCCCTCGCCGGTATGTGGAGCGAGCGCAGTGGAGTGGTGAACATCGGCATCGAGGGAATGATGCTGGCCGGGGCCGGAATCGGTTTCGTCGGCTACGCCCTGATGAACGGAGGTTCGGGCGGCCTGCCCCTCTACGTGGCAGTGGTCATAGCCGTCCTCGCCGGTGGTCTGTTCGCCTCGCTGCACGCCGTGATGTCCATCAGCTTCCGTACCGATCAGGTGGTATCGGGGGTGGCGGTGAACCTCCTGGCCATCGGACTGACGAGCTTCCTCCGCACCCAGGTACTGGTCCCGCTCAACGCCGACTCGGCCACCACCCTGCCCGAGATCTCGATCCCCCTGTTGTCGCGGATACCCATCATCGGAGATCAGCTGTTCGTCGCCAAGCCGATCTTCTTCCTCACGTTCCTGCTCTTCGGGATCAGCGCATTCGTGCTGACCCGTACCCGCTGGGGTCTGAGGGTCCGGTCGGTCGGGGAGAATCCCCACGCCGCTGAGACACTGGGTGTCGACGTCATCAAGGTCCGGTACCAGGCCGTGATCATCGGAGGGTGCATCGCCGGTCTGGCCGGGGCCCAGTTCTCACTGGAGACCGTCGGTTCCTTCGACGACCTCATGACCAATGGCACCGGTTTCATCGCCCTGGCCGCGCTCATCTTCGGCAAGTGGAGACCGGGGTCGGTACTGGCCGCCTCCATGTTCTTCGGGTTCGCCCGGGCGCTGGGAGTCCGCATCCAGCTGCTCAACGTGGAGATCGGGGGCTTCCCGCTCCCCAGCCAGTTCCTGCAGGCCGTGCCCTACATCGTGACCCTCGTGGTACTGGCGGGAGCGATCGGCCGGGCCATACCCCCCGGTGCCGTCGGACGTCCGTACCGTCGCCCGCGGTAGGAGACCTCCGGCTCGGCCACCTCCCGGTCGTCCCCGCCACCGGACACCCACAGAGCAGAAAGGCAGGTCAGATGCTGGCCTTCATAACCGGAACGGGCTTCTACACCCTCCCCGGACTGACCGACACCGACCAACGCACCGTCCCCACCCCCTTCGGTGACGTCACTGTGACCCGTGGCCTGCTGGCGGGGGAGGAGGTGGCCTTCATCCCCCGACATGGCGCCGACCACTCCGTTCCACCGCACCGGATCAACTACCGGGCCAACATCGCCGCCCTGTCGGAGATAGGGGCGGGTGCGATCATCGCCACGGCCGTGAGCGGCAGCCTTCACCGCGAGGTCGGGCCGGGCAGTCTTCGTCTCGTCGACCAGTTCATCGACCTCACCTGGGGGCGCCCTCTCACCTTCTTCGACCACGAGGTTCGACACACCGACATGACCCACCCCTACCACCAAGGTCTTCGGGGGGCCCTGCTGGAGGCGGCGCAGGCCGCTGGCGTCGAGATCCTCCCCACGGCCACCTACGTCTGCTTCAACGGACCCCGGTTCGAGACTCCCGCCGAGATCCGCATGGCGGCGACGATGGGTGGTGACCTCGTGGGCATGACCGGCTGCCCCGAGGTGGTCCTGGCCAACGAGCTGGGCATTCCCTACGCATCCATAGGAGTGGTGTCCAATCTCTGCGCCGGCATGGAGGACCAGCCGCTGTCGGTGGAGGAGATCATGGCCATCCTCGAAAACACGGCCGAACCCCTTCAACGCCTCATCGGAGCCGCTCTCCCCGCCCTGGTGGCCGTGGCCGCGGATTCGAAGGTCTCGATGGTGCAGACGAAGGAGGACCGGCGATGAGGAACCGCTGGAGCGAAACCGAGGCGGCCGAGTTCGAAGGCCCCCTGGGGGAGTGCGTGTACGGCTCACGTCTGCTGGGCGCCGACATGGCGCTGGTCATGCACGGGGGTGGGAACACCTCGGTGAAGGTCACCGAGACCGACGTGTTCGGGGATCCGGTGGAGGTGCTGCGGGTGAAGGGCAGCGGATGGAATCTGGCCACCATCGAGCCCGAGGGATTCGCCCCCCTGCACCTGGAGAGGACCCGGGCCCTGGTCGGACTGGCCGAGCTGTCCGACACGGCCATGGTCCGGGAGTTGCGGTCGAACCTCACCGACCCCGCGGCGCCCAACCCCTCGGTGGAGGCGATCCTCCACGCGGTGATACCCGAACCCGCGGTACAGCACAGCCACGCCGACGCCATCGTGTCGGTGACCAACACCGTCGACGGCGAGACCAGGATCCGGGAGATCTACGGCGACCGGATGGTGGTCGTCCCCTACGTGATGCCCGGATTCGACCTGGCCCGGGCCTGCGCCGAGGCCATGGCCGACCAGCGCGGGCCTCAGACGGTGGGGATGATCCTCATGAACCACGGGATCTTCACCTGGGGCGCCACCACCCGGGAAGCCTACGACCGCATGATCGGCCTGGTCACCGAGGCCGAGGAGTATCTGGCCCGGCACGCCTCGGCCGGATCACCACCGCCCCCCGCCGCCGGCCCTCCCGACGTCGACCCCGGTGAGATCTCCGCCCTGCGGGCCGAGCTCTCGGCGGTGGCCGCCCGGCCCATGATCCTCACCCGCCGGACCGACGAGCGCTCCTGGTCCTTCGTGAACGATTCCCGTCTGGAGCGCATCTCCCAGCAGGGCCCGGCCACACCGGACCATGTCCTGTGGACCAAGCGGGTGCCCATGCTGGGCCGTGACGTGAACTCCTGGGCCCTCGAGTACGAGGAGTATTTCGAGCGCAACCGAGGCGGTCGGGAACTCACCCGGCTGGATGCCGCCCCCCGGGTGATCCTCGACCCCGAACTGGGGATGGTCACCGTGGGTGTGGACGCCTCCGCCTCGGACCGGGTGGCCGACATCTACGGCCACACCATCGACGTGGTCTGGGCCGGGGAGGGAATGGGGGGCTACCGGGCTCTGCCCGAGAGCGACATATTCGATGTGGAGTACTGGGAGCTGGAGCAGGCCAAGCTGTCCCGGGCCGGTGGTCGTCGTGAGTTCACCGGCGAGGTGGCCCTGGTCACCGGGGCCGCCTCGGGTATCGGGCGGGCCTGTGCCGAGACCCTGCTGGCCCGCGGGGCCGCGGTGGTGGGGGTCGACGTGTCCCCCGGGGTCGTGGAGGTCTCCCCGGCCCCCGCCTTCGTGGGAGTCGTCGCCGATCTCACCTCTGCTTCCGACACCGCCGTCGCGGTTCGGACGGCGGTGGAGAGATTCGGGGGGATCGACATGGTGGTGGCCGCGGCGGGGATCTTCCCCGAGTCGGCCCCGATATCGGCCCACGATCCGCAGGCCTGGCGAAAGGCCATGGCCGTGAACGTCGACGCCCTGGTCCAACTTCTCGCCGTGGTCCATCCTCACCTGGCGGTGGCTCCCCTCGGCGGCCGGGTGACGGTGATCGGGTCCAAGAACGTCGCCGCTCCGGGACCCGGCGCCTCGGCCTATTCGGCCTCCAAGGCGGCGGCCAACCAGATCGCCCGGGTGGCTGCGCTCGAATGGGCGGGGGACGGCATCAGGGTGAACTCCGTTCATCCCGACGCGGTATTCGACACCGGACTGTGGTCCCCCGAACTCATCGCCGAGCGGGCGGCGCGCTACGAGATGACCGTCGAGGAGTACAAGAAGCGCAATCTGCTGGGGGCCGAGATCAACAGTTCACTGGTGGCGGATCTGGTGGCGACGACCCTGGGCGCCTCCTTCGCCGCCACCACCGGAGCCCACATACCCATCGACGGCGGGAGCGATCGCATCATCTGACCGGCGGGTCGGGAGGGGCGGCGGCAAAGGGACGTTGGCCTCTTGTCCCGGGACGCGAATCCGGCGTGCACTGGGAACGTGGAGGGTGATCCGACAGGCAAGGAAGGAATGGGTCCCGACGACCGTGGGCTGTCCCGCCACCCGGTGCTGCGGCTCTTCGTCGCCCTGGTGACGGTCAACGCCGTCCTGGGGATCTGGGCCCTCCTGGCGGGTGATTTCGGCCGGACCCAGGGGAGGGTTCTCGGCACCAGCCTGTTCGTGACCGCGGCCATGATCGGCGTGCTCGTCAACGTGGTCCCCACCCGCCGGAGAGTCATGTGGCCCCTGCCACCGGTCTCCGCTGCCCTGCTGGTGGTCGCGTTCGCTCTCTACATCGTCTTCGTGTGGGTCACCGGGGTCTCCGAATCCTGGGTGAAGCTGGCCACCTCGGGACTGATCCTGGGGGTCGCCGGCTCACTGGTGGGCCTGCTGGGTCTGGTGCCGTTGCGGACCGAGCACCGCCGGCTGGAGCAGGTCGACGATGTCCTGATCGGACTCCTGGCCGCCACCGTCATCTACATGATGTGGTCCGAAGGGGGCGGCGGCGAGGTTCTGGGGCGGATCCTGGGTGTGGAGGCGGTGCTGGTGGCCGCGATCACCCTGGTGATTCCGGTGGTGTCGCACTACCTGCCGCCCGAGGTCCCGTCGCCCGGAGAGGGCGCCGGAGCCACCGGCGCCAGGACGTCGATCCGCTACTGCCCGGCCTGCGGGGCGGTCCTGGACCATCCGGTCGAACCGGGTGTTGCGGCTCACTGTGACTCGTGCGGTCTGCGGTTCGAGGTCCGGGTGGCGTGAGCGG
>DRKF01000148.1 GCA_011051915.1 Acidimicrobiales bacterium
GCCATGTCGGACCTGCTGGCCGACCAGGATCTCCGTGAGGTCATAGGCCGCCGTGACATCTACCGGGGGTGCCTCCACATCGGCGACGCCACCAGGAGGGTGGCCGAGCGGGTCTGGTACGCGGTGATCAAGCAGGCCTGAACCGCGGGACCACCACTTCAAGGAACTGCCGGGCTCACTCCGCCGGCGGATTCGGCCGGTTCTGTACCTTGATGTCGATGGGCCGGTTCAGATTTCGTGTGGGTCGTTTTCTCTTGCCGGCGGTGGCTGTCGCGCTTGCCGTCGTTCTGTCGGTGGGGGACGCCGGGGCTGACCCCAGCGAGGCTCCACCGGGTCCGGCCCGGGCCTTCGCCCAGCTGATCTCCGTCGGGAGAAGTCACATCTGCGCCGTCCTCGACAGCGGCACCGTCACCTGCTGGGGCGACGGGTCTGAAGGCGAACTCGGCCAGGGCGACGCGAAGCCCAAATTCGCCGGGACCCTCTCCGACCTCACCACCATCACCCTGGCCGGACCCATCATCGATTCGGTCCCGACTCCCTCAGGCGAGGGCTACTACATGCTGGGCTCCGACGGCGGCGTGTTCTCCTTCTCCAGCCAGCCCTTCTCCGGCAGCCTCGGCGACAACCCACCCGACACCCCCATCGTCGCCCTCACCCCCCTGTGGACCGACTGAAACACCGGGATTCGATCCGAGACCCCGCCGGCCGCCCAGCCGGAGAGGAGGGACGGACAGGATGACTTCGACAGTCACTCTCCGCGTTCACTAGTATCTGTGTGCCACACAGGGAAAGCACTCGAAGCGCACAAGGTTGGTGGTAGTCGGTGGCCAGAAGGCTCAGGATCAGCAGGCGGATCGTGGCCGTAGTGGTGGCCGTTCTGATGGCTGCCCTGGCGGCGAACGCCTCACCTACGGGCGCCGAACCGTTCGAGGGGACCAACGAGACGATCCGAAACCACTCGCTGGTGTTCGCGGCCGGGAGTGGACACACCTGTGCCATTGACTCCGATGCCCAGCTCCGCTGCTGGGGAGCCGCGAGTTTCGGCCAGTTGGGTCAGGGGAACCAGAACACCATCGGCGACGGCCCCGGTGAGATGGGTTCCAATTTGCCACCCATCGACCTCGGCACCGGCCGCACCACCGTGGCCGTCGGTGTCGGAAGCGGCTTCACCTGCGCCCTGCTCGACGACGGATCCGTCAAGTGCTGGGGGGACAACCCGTTCGGAATACTGGGTATCGGCAAGTCCCAGGGCTCTGTCGGCGCTCATCCCGATGAGATGGGCGACAACCTTCCACCCATCGACCTCGGCACCGGCCGCACCGCCGTGGCGATCAGTGTGGGGGGTGGACATACGTGTGCCCTCCTGGACAACCACGACCTCAAGTGCTGGGGTTTCAACACCGCGGGCGGCTTGGGCCAGGGCGACAGCCTCATCCGCGGTGGTGACCCCGATGAGATGGGCGACAACCTTCCACCCATCGACCTCGGCACCGGCCGCACCGCCGTGGCCGTTTCCGCCGGTGGCGGCACCACCTGCGCCATCTTGGACAATGGCGACCTCAAGTGCTGGGGCGCCAACCGTGAGGGCCAGATGGGCCAGGGATACAAGGCGTCGAGCCTCAATTTCGGGCCGGGCTCAGAACTCCACATCGGCGACGCCCCCGGTGAGATGGGCGACAACCTCCCACCCGTCGACCTCGGCACCGGCCGCACCGCCGTGGCCGTGTCCGCCTCCAGTCGACACATCTGCGCGATCCTGGACAACGGTGAACTCAAGTGCTGGGGCGCCGGCTACGACGGCCGAACCGGCCGGGGCGACAGTGAGCTGATCGGCGACGAGCCCGGCGAGATGGGCGACAACCTCCCACCCGTCGACCTCGGCACCGGCCGCACCGCCATAGCGGTGAGTACTGGCCAGGAGTTCACGTGCGCCCTGCTCGACAATGGAACCGTGAAGTGTTTCGGCTGGAACTTCTGGGGCCAGCTGGGTCAAGGTCACACCGACGACATCGGTGATGACCCCGGTGAGATGGGCGACAGCCTCCCACCCGTCGACCTCGGCACCGGCCGCACCGCCGTGGCCATCAGCGCCGGGAGTCAGTTCGCCTGCGCCCTGTTGGACAACAGTGAGCTGAAGTGCTGGGGCAACAACGCCGGCGGGCAGCTCGGCCAGGGCAACTTCGAGTGGGTGGGTGACGACCCCGCCGAGATGGGAGACAACCTTCCTGCGATCGACATTCCGAGCGCCGGGGGACCCTGGCTTGACTGTCACGACCGGCGACCCACCGGCTACTGGCTGGGCGAGGCCGACGGCACCATCTACCCCTTCGGCGATGCCGACACCCTCGGTAACACCACCCTGGCCTCAGGCACCACCCTGGTGGACACCGAAGCCACCCCCACCGGCTGCGGCTACTGGACCCTGCGCGCCGACGGAGCCATCGGACAGTTCGGCGACGCCCCCGACCTCGGCGACCTCGACCTGGGATCTCTCACCGCCGGGGAGAACCTCGCCTCGTTCTCCCCCACCCCCACCGGACAGGGACTCTGGGCCTTCACCGACCGGGGCCGGGTCCTCACCC
>DRKF01000149.1 GCA_011051915.1 Acidimicrobiales bacterium
ACCTCCTTCACACGAGGGGCCAGGGATAGCGCCGACCGGTCTCGTCGACGGGGTACACGCCGGACTCCAACAGCCGGTTGACCCTCTCATAGAGGGCCCTGGTCTCGTCGCGGTCCAGCAGATCGGTGACCGAATCGGGCAGACCGCCGGCCAGCTCGGCCAACCCCTCGGTGACTTTCGGGGGCAGGGGCTCTCCGGCGAACTCCCAGATGACGGTCCGGAGCTTGAAGTCCGCCGCGAAGCACAACCCGTGGTCGATCGCCCAGACCCGGCCGTCTCGGCCGGCCAGACAGTGTCCGGACTTGCGGTCGGTGTTGTTGGCGATGATGTCGAAGGCGCAGATCAGGCGCAGTCGTTCCCCATGGGCGGGATCGTCGACCAGGGTGAAGTGGTGTTCGGAGAAGTCGGCGGGCACGAAGAGTTGGACCGAGCCCTCCCCGTAGGTGCCGTCCCGGGCCACGGTGGGGGGTACGAGATCCCATTCCAGATGCCGTGACAGCTCCCAGGCGGCGACCTCGCGCCGGTGAAGTCCCGGCGGGAAGTCCCACAGTGGCCTCTCGCCCCGCAGTGGCTTGTAGACGGCCCTGGTGACACCCAGATCGTGCTCGAGGGTGACCACGAAGGTGGCGTTGGAGCTGTCGGCCACCCGGCCCTCGATGGTCATCTCACCGCTGGTGAGAACCTCGAGGGTCTCCTCGGGGGACCACTCCTCGAAGTCGGGCAGGTCGGGAAACGGGTTCTCGTCCTCGCCTCCCGTACTCCCCTCAGGGTTTCCGGTGACCATTCTGGCGTCCGAAGTTCCGGCCGTACTCGACCAGCAGCAGGGCGTGCTCGGCGAACCCGCGGGCCCGCCCGTAGTCGAGATGGACTCTCAGCACGGTTCCCGACGGGTGCTCCGAGACCGGTCGGATCTGGACGATCATCTTCTCCTCGGAGGGATTGTGGGCCAGGCCCAGTTCGCCCACCACCCACTCGGCCTCGACGGGCTCGGCCATCTCCCTCGGCCTCACCGGATCCGGTAGTTCGATCTCGGAGGCCAGCTCGTCCATGGCCTTGGCCAGAGCCCCGGCGAGCATCTGCACCTGGACCTTCTCCAGGGAGACCGTCGTCCGGGCGGATCCCTGGGTCACATCGAGATGGAACACCCGGTCCCCCGGCTCGCCGACCGTGCCGGCCACGAAGTTGTCGGGATCTGTGAACTCGCTGGGGTCGGGCATGGGTGGATTCTCTCCGGGCTGGGTCGAGGTCGGGCTGGGTCGAGGTCGGGAGGCCGAGTCAGGAGGGGGCGAGTCGGTCCACACCGTCTCCGGTGGAGTTGACGGTCAGTACCAGGGTTCCCCCGTCGGAGAACGCTATGGCACTCACCGAGCACGGGGAGGCCACCGTTCTCTGGAACAGGTCCAGGTGTACACCCATGCACTCGGCCACGAACGCCCGGATGGGGTCGGCGTGGGACACCACGACGATGATCCGACCCCGGTGACGATCGGCGAGGGAGCGTACCGTCGAGCCGAAGCGGTGGGCCATGTCGGCGAAGGACTCCCCGCCGGGGAAGGTGAACGAGCTCGGACTGTGCTGGATGGTCCGCCACTCGGGGAGCTTGCGCAGTTCCGAGAGCTTGCGACCGGTCCAGTCACCGACGTCGAGTTCCAGCAGTCCCTTGTTGCTCCTGACCCTCACCCCGGCGACCCTGGCGATGGGTGCCGCGGTCTGGCGGGTGCGCTCCAGAGGGGAGGCGTAGACGGCGTCTATCCGATCGGCGATCGGGGTGAGGTGGCGGGCCACGGTCTCGGCCTGGTTCCGGCCCTCCTCCCCCAGGTCCAGGCCCGGAGAGCGCCCGGGCAGCTCGTCACCGGTCGTGGGCGTCCTGCCGTGGCGGACCAGGAGCACCAGGGTCTGGGGCGGAGGTGACTTCTTCCTCGAGTTCTTCTTCGACTTCTTCGTGACGGCCATATCGGGGTCAAGCTACAGCTCCCTGCCGACCCTCGTGGGTGGGTTGGTCTTCCGATCGGGTCGGGGGCCCGGTCCCTTGGGCCGCGGTTTCGCTGGGGTGCCCGGTCCCCGGGGTCGCGGGCTTGGCTAGGGTGCCCGGTCGTGGAGAGTCTCGAGGAGATCAACGCCGCGGCCGTGGAGTGCCGGCGCTGCCCCCGCCTGGTCGAGTGGAGGGAGCGGGTGGCGCGGGAGAAGAGGGCGTCGTTCCGCGACGAGGACTACTGGGGTCGCCCGGTTCCCGGCTTCGGCGACCCCGGGGCCCGGGTGCTGATAATGGGTCTGGCCCCCGCCGCCCACGGTGCGAACCGTACCGGACGGATGTTCACCGGGGACCGGTCCGGGGACTTCCTGTTCGCGTCGTTGCACCGAACCGGCTTCGCCAACCAGCCCACCAGTGTCTCCCGTGGTGACGGCCTGGTACTGGACGACATCTACATCACCGCCGCCGTCCGCTGCGCTCCCCCGGCCAACAAGCCGACACCGGCGGAGCGGGATGCCTGCCGTCCCTTCGTCGAGGCCGAGATGGCCGCCCTGGAACCCCTGAAGGTCGTGGTGGCCCTGGGGCAGTTCGGCTACGGGGTCACTTGTTCGCTGCTGGGTATCCGACCCCGGCCCAGGTTCGGCCACGGGGTCGAGGTGCCCACCGAGGGCGGTCCGACGGTGCTGTGCTCGTTCCATCCCAGCCAGCAGAACACCTTCACCGGGCGGCTCACCGAGACCATGCTGGACGAGGTGTTCCAGAGGGCGCGGCAACTGGCCCTGGGCGAGGGGTAGGGCCCCGGTCAGGCGGCGAAGGCCTCGACCCGACCAAGGGGATGAAGGTCCAGCAGGTGGGGCCCCGGTCAGGCCGCGAAGGCCTCGACCAGCTCGTCCAGGGCTGCGGTGAGTGACTCCTTCTGTGTCTCGTCGGTAGCTCCCGAACGGACCACGATCAGGTCGAGGGCCGGGACCATCCTGAT
>DRKF01000150.1 GCA_011051915.1 Acidimicrobiales bacterium
CGGCTCAGGAGTTCCAGGCCACGTAGGCGTCGTAGACCTCGGCCTGGGTGGCCCACTCCAGAAGCCCCTCCTGGACCAGCTTGTCCACCTCGGCCAGGAAGTACTCCAGCACCTCCCGGTTCTCCTCGGTGAAGATGCTGGCCGGCAGGTAGATGTCGATCTTGCCGACCTGGGTCGGGTCGTGGAGTTCCAGGGCCTCCTTGATGGCCTCGATCTCCAGATCCACGTCCTCAGTGGTGAGGGCACACGACTCGGTCCTGATGCAGGCATCGTCGGTCTGCGATTCGGCGAAGGTGTCGAGGCGGCCGATCGAACCGGCACTGACCACGATCACCCCGTCCTCGTCGGGAACGAAGTCGGTGGCGTCGGCCACCTCGAAGGGATGGATGCTCTGAGCCAGGTCGACCGGGGCGTTCTCGTGGAAGCCCTCCGAGCGGATGTACCGGTCGGTCCAACCGTCGGGACGCTCAGCCTCGGGCATGGACAGGTAGTGCATGCCGACGAGGCCGTCCACGTACTCGAACCCCGCCTCGGCCAGGGCCAGGGCCCAGTCGTTGACTCCTCCGGCGCCGGAGCAGCCACGGTTGTTCTCGGCCCCGACCAACTGGTCCACGAGTTCCTTGCGCTCGGTCAGCAGAGCCGCGAACTCCTCCACCGACATCAGCTCCTCGCGGAACCCCACATCGCAGTGGGTGCCGACACCGTGGCCGTCATCCAGGAGTTCCTGGAGAACGTTGACCCCGAAGTTGATCTGGGCGGTGGAGAAGGGGATCTCACTCTCGACGGTGAGTTTGGCGTCGTACTCGTCGAAGATCTCCATTCCCAGACGGATCTGGTCGACGTGCTTGAGGAACAGGGGCTCGATCTCGTCGTCGTTCCAGTTGCCCTCCATGTGAACCATCGTCGAGATGTACATCGGAGCCTCCTCGGCGTCATCGGACAACCGGTCCAGGACCGGTGTCTCGAGCTCGGAGATGTCCTTGACCGGAACCTGATCCTGTCCGAACGGCGGACCCCCGGAGCTCTGTCGCTCCGGACTGGCGCTCGTGTCCTGCTCAACGACCGGGTCGGAAGCGACCGTCACCTGCTCCACGACCGGTTCGGAAGCGACCGTCGCCTGATCGCCGCCCACCTCGGCCGTGCTGGTCGGAACCTGATCGGAGCCAGGTTGCGCCTCCACTCCTGCTCCGCATGCGGAGGCCAGGAGGGCCACTCCCAGGCCCATGGCTGCCAGTGTTCTGCTCTTGAGAATGTTCATCGGTTCACCTGCTTCGTGCTGAAGAAATAGACAGTGATCTCCGATTCCCACCAGGCGCCGTCGTCGTGGGGGTCGCTACCCCTGAATGTGGCGCTCTCGCCCTGGCTGCTGTCGGTCAGGGAGGCCATGGTGTCGGCCTCGATCACGAAGTCGGCCGCCGTCCCCGACACCCCCTCCGTGATCGCCTCGGCGTAGGGCAGCACGGCCTCGAACAGGGAGGCGGTGCCGTAGCTGGCGCCGGTGCCGAAGTACCACTCGAACTCATCCACCGGAGAGATCACCAGATGGACCCCCTCGGTGGTCATCTCGCCGGAGACCTCGAAGAGATCGTCGCCCACGTCCCGAAGGCCTCCGTAGCTGGAGCCCTCGCACCTGCTCACGGCGGTGACCGAGCTGCCGCTGTCCACGACCACACCGGTGATGGTCTGATCACCTTCCAGGTACAGGTCGACAATGACGTTCCCCAGCACCTGGTCGGAGTTGCATCCCGAGGGTTCTCCGCTGACGGATGACGTGCCGATGAGGATCGTCGCCAGGTAGGTGGTTTGAGACGATCCCGTCGTGCCGTCGCCCTCACCGCTGTTCCCGGACCCAGAGGTGCCCTCTGCCCCGCTCTCGGAACCAGCGCTGCTGTCTGCCCCGGTCTCGGACCCGACCACCGTCGGTTGGGCGGCGGGACGGGGACGGGGCCTCACCACCGTCGTTGATGCCTGTGCCTCGTCACCGGCACCAGCGGAAGATCCGCAGGCTGCGGCCGTGAGGACCACCGCCATCATGACGCCGAGGATCCTCAGGATTCGGGTGAATCGGCCGCTGTCTGTGGTGGGTCCCATGTTCGACTCCGTGTTCCTTCGGGGGCTCTGCGGGGCCCCGTGCTGCTGAACTGGAGGATGCAGACCGCCTTTGAGCACGTGGTGAGCCGAATGTGATCAAACTGTGGGCCTCAAAGGGCGACCCCCGACCCGGGTTGGGCCTTCGAGAGGGGACATTCGGGGTAGGGCCTCGGCCTCAGAGCCGGGGCCCCGAAAGGACAGCTCGGCCTCAGAGCCGGGGCCCCGAAAGGGCAGCTCGGCCTCAGAGCCGGGGCCCCGAAAGGACAGCTCGGCCTTAGAGCCGGGGCCCATGGGGCAATAGTGTCCCCAGGGTCCGCGTCGTCGGACGCTCGACACCACACGCCTGACACGATTCGGCGGGAAGGAGATCGACACCCCATGGGAGTACTTCGGAGACAGGGCGTCGAGCCCACGGTGGTGCTGCAGGAACTGGACGCCCTGGCCGCTGACGACGTCGACTGGGCCGACGGGCGCTTGATGTCGGGGATCTACGACCCGGGCGAGACCGCCCACGACCTGGCGGCGGAGGCCTACCGCCGGTTCCTGGCCCCCAACGCCCTCTACATCAACCTCTACCCCAGCGCCGCGGCCATGGAGAAGGACATCCTGGACTCGGTCATCGAACTCCTCCGGGGTGACGAGCAGGTGGCGGGCAGCCTCACCACCGGCGGCACCGAGAGCATCATGCTGGCGGTCAAGGCCGCCCGCGACCACGCCCGGGCCCACCGTCCGGAGATCACCCGTCCCAACATCGTGCTGCCGGTCACCGCCCACCCCGCCTTCCACAAGGCGGCCCACTACCTGGGACTCGAGGTGATCATGACCCCGGTCGACACCACCGGTTTCCGGGCCGACCCCGAGGCGTTCGCCGCCGCCCTGACCCCCGACACCATCCTGGGGGTGGGCTCGGCCCCGAACTTCAGCCACGGCACCATCGATCCGATCGAGGCCATGGCCGCGGTGGCCTCCGAACAGGGGGTGCTGTTCCACGTCGACGCCTGCGTGGGCGGCATCTACCTGTCGGTGCTGCGCCGCATGGGCGGGATGGGCCGTGAGGTTCCGGCGTTCGATTTCTCCGTCCCCGGGGTCACCTCCATTTCCACCGACCTCCACAAGTACGGCTACGCCCCCAAGAACGCCTCCCTGGTCATGTACCGCGACCGGGAACTGCGCCGGCACGCCATGTTCGTGTGCAGTGCCACCACCGAGTACGCGGTGATCAACCCCACCGTGTTGTCATCCCGCTCGGCGGGCCCCGTCGCCGCCGCCTGGGCGGTGATGCGCCACCTGGGCGAGGAGGGCTACGAGCGCATCGTGGGTGAGACCCACCAGGCCACCGGACGGGTGCTGGCCGCGATCGCCGACATCGACGGCATCGAGGTGCTGGCCGATCCCGAGATCGCCATGTTCACCCTGGCGTCCGAGGAGGTGAACGTGTTCGAGCTGGACGACGCCATGAAGGCCCGGGGCTGGACCCTGCTGCCCCAGTTCGCCTGCGGTGGTGGTCCGGCCAACCTCCACGTGAGCGTCACCTGGACCAACCTCCCCCACATGGAACGGTTCGTGGAGGATCTGGCCGAGGCGGTGGAGGAGCTACGCGACGCCGGTCCGGCCGTCGACCGTCAGGCCATGGCCACCGCCGTGGCCGAGCTGGAGGGAGCTCCGCTGGACCACAAGATGATCTCCCTGGCCGGGCTGGCCGGGATCACCGGGGACGGGGTACCGGAGAAGATGGCGGCCCTGAACACCATCCTGGACCTGCTCGACCCCGCCGAGAGAGACCAGATCCTCGCCACCTTCGTGAACCTGATGAGCTGAGCCGCACCGCCTGCCCCGGCTGCTCCGGGAGCCTGCACCGGACTCAACCGACTCCCAGCGACCACCGATTCCACCTTTTCTGAGATCCTGGGACCCCGATGGAGGCCCCCGATCTCACAGATCAACGGGAGCGGAGCCGCCCGCAAAGCCCCCCAATACCCCCTTTTCTGAGATCCTGGGTCCGTGATGGAGGCCCCCGATCTCACAGATCGGTTGGGAGGGGGTTCTCACCCCTGGAGCAGCTCGGCCATCTCCCGGGTGAGGTAGGTGAGGATCAGATCGGCTCCGGCCCTCTTTATCGCCGTGAGGTGCTCCAGGGCGGTGGCGGGTCCGTCGATCCAGCCTCGCTCGGCCGCCGCCTTCAACATCGCGTACTCCCCCGACACGTGGTAGGCGGCCAGGGGAACGTCGAACTCGTGGCGGGCCTCGGAGATGATGTCGAGATAGGCCAGGGCCGGTTTCACCATCACCAGATCGGCACCCTCCTCCAGATCGAGGCGGATCTCCTCCATAGCCTCACGGGCATTGGCCGGGTCCTGCTGATAGCCCTTGCGGTTGCCTCCCCCGGCGATGGTCACGTCCACCGCCTCCCGGAACGGCCCGTACTCCGCCGAGGCGTACTTGGCGCTGTAGGCCATGATCGGGATCAGGGGGTGACCGTCGGCGTCGAGAGCCTCACGGATGGCCGCCACCTGACCGTCCATCATTCCCGAGGGGGCCACCATGTGGGCTCCGGCCCGGGCCTGGGCCACCGCCGCCCGCCGGTACAGCTCCAGGGTCTCGTCGTTGTCGACCTCGCCGTCGCGCACCACCCCGCAGTGACCGTGGGAGGTGTACTCGTCCACACACAGGTCGGCTATCAGGACCACGTCGTCGCCGAACCTCTCCCGCAGGTCGGACAGGGCCACCTGCACCACCCCGTCGGGGTTCCAGGCCTCCGAGCCGATCTCGTCCTTGTGCTCGGGGATACCGAAGAGAATCACCGCCGGCACACCCAGGGCCACCAAGTCGGCCACCTCGGTGACCAGGGATTCCCGGGTGTGCTGCACGACGCCGGGCAGCGAGTTGATCGGTACCGGGGTGTCGATGCCTTCCCGGACGAACAGCGGGGCGATCAGATCGTCGACACCCAGACGGGTTTCGGCGACCATGCGACGCAGGGCCGGGGTGCGGCGGAGACGGCGGAGACGGCGGGTGGGGAAGCTCACCCCGCCGATGCTACGCGGTCTCCGGTCCCCCATCCCCCTCCGGCGAAGGACAGATCCCCCGCCAGGACTCGAGCTCCCAGCCCTCGACCCCGTGGGGATCGAGCACCAGACGACGTTCGATCCCCCAGGGAGTGGGCTCGTTCCCCCCGACGGGGACCGGCTCCCCCGCTCCCGCGACCGGGCAGCGTTCCCAACCGTCGCCGGCCCACAGCCGCCGGGCCGGCTCGGGAGACGTACCGTCCCAGGTGTGGCCCCGCCACCCGCGGCCGTCGAGGTGGATCTCCGCCGGCCCGATCAGCAGCTCGCCGTGGACCAGGCAGGGCAGTTCCATGGCCCGGTCTCCCCCCAGCAGGGGCTCGGCGACCGCCTCCCACTCCAGATCGAACCCCACGGGCACGAGCTCTCCCCATCGGCGGGACCGGGCCTCCCGGGGGTCGTCGACGGCCACCCCGAAGGCCTCCATCCCCAGCGCCCACCGGGCGAGGGGCTCCTCGCAGCGATGCTCGGCCCACATGCGCTTGGGCTTGATCTCCAGGGTCGGGCCCGGGGTCCTCACCCCCTCCGATTCGTCCACCACGACGAGCTGGCGGTGGTGCCCGGCCTCGGCGGGACCGAACCCCCGGATCGTGGCCACGTAGAGGCGGCGCCGGCCCTCGGGACACCAGTGCAATTCGACCCAACCGGCGAAACCCCGGACCGAGTCCACGAACTCGAACCACCATACGTCGCCACCGGTGTGGATCCCCTCGTCGACGGTGTCGAACACGGAGCCAGTCTCCCATTCCCCTCGGGCGTGGGGATCCCAGGGGACCATCGGGGGTGGCTCCGGTAGGCTGCGGACCCCATGGCCGACTACCTGTCCAGCGAATGGATCGACGCCCTGCGGGCAGCGGCCCGAGCCGACGAGGAACTGGCCCGGGCCGCCGCCGAGGTGGAACTGGTCCTCCAACAGCACGTGACCGACACCCCCGAGGGAACCGTGTCCTACTACGTCACGTTCGACCGCGGCGAGGTGTTCGTCCAGGCCGGTGAGGTGGCCGAACCCGACGTGGCCTTCGTGCAGGACTACGCCACCGCCACCGCCGTGGCCCGGGGCGAGCTCAACGCCCTCGAGGCCCTCCAGAAGGGGAAGATATCCATCCACGGCGACGCCCGGGCCCTCACCCGCAACCAGCAGGTCCTCGCCGCCCTCGACCACAGCTTCTCCCAGGTGCGGACGGAAACCACCTACCGGTGAACCCCGTGGACTGCTTCCTGTCCGTCCCGATATTCGACCGCCTGGCCGACCCCCGACTGCTCACCGATCTGGCCGTGGAGGCCGAGGCCGCGGGTTGGGACGGCTTCTACGTGTGGGACCACATCCAGTACCGGGCCCCGGTGGAGGAGGTCACCGATCCGTGGACGGCGATGGCCGCCATCGCCCACGCCACCGGGTCGATTCGCTTCGGACCCATGGTCACGCCCCTGCCCCGCCGCCGCCCTCAGGTGCTGGCCCGTCAGATGGTGGCCCTGGACCGACTCTCGGGTGGACGTTTCGTACTGGGGGCGGGTCTGGGCCTCGATCAGAGCGGCCGGGAGCTTTCCGCCTTCGGGGAGCAGACCGACGACCGCACCCGGGGACGGATGCTCGATGAATCCCTGGAACTGCTGGCCCGGTTCCTGTCGGGTGAGCGCTTCACCCACGTCGGGGAGTTCTACCGGGCCGAGGACGTGTGCTTCCGGCCCACACCGGTCAACGGTCACATCCCCATCTGGCTGGCGGCGCGCTATCCCTACCAGCGGCCTCTGCGGCGGGCGGCCCGTCACGACGGGGTGGTGGCCATCGACCTCGAACACCCCGACCAG
>DRKF01000151.1 GCA_011051915.1 Acidimicrobiales bacterium
GATACACAATAAGCTTAGTTAGAGAAGAGCCAACCTGGTCAGCGGGCCCCCGCTGACGCCTCCGGTGCGGCCTGTGGTGTTCGTCGGTCTCGGTGTCCCAGGGGCGCAGTAGCCTGCGATTCCGGTTGGATTTCTCGTGGGGGGTTCGATGGTTCACGCTGAGGAGACGAGTCTTCAGAGGCTGCTCGAGGGCACGAAGCAGTACCAGGTACCGCTGTATCAGCGGACGTTCTCCTGGGGTACCGCCCAGCTCCGGCGGCTCTGGGAGGACCTGGTGCAACTGGCCGAGGAACGTGGTGTGCGCGGCCGTGACACCACCCACTTCATCGGTTCGATGGTGCTCGCCCCCAGTCCCGATCTGGGCCCGGCCGGTGTGCTCGATTTCCTGGTCGTGGACGGCCAACAGCGCCTCACCGCCCTGACCCTGCTACTGGCCGCCATTCGTGATCACCGGTCCGAGACGGAGGACCCCAGCCATCACGAGCGCATCAACGAGAAGTACCTGATCAACAAGTGGGAGAAGGGACGGCCGTTGAAGCTGCTGCCCACCCAGGCCGACCGTGGCTCCTACCGGGCGTGCATCGACCGTACCTCCCAGGCCGGTGACGCCGGCCCCATCGGTGCCGCCTACCGGTTCTTCCGCTCCCGTCTGGTCGATTTCGACGACCCCGACGACGAACTCGACGTCGAGCGCCTGGAGGAAGCGGTCATTCGTGGCCTGTCGTTGGTGAGTGTCACCGCCCAGGCGGGCGACAATGTTCACCGGATATTCGAGTCGCTGAACAACACCGGGCTGCGCCTCACCCAGGGCGACCTGATCCGCAACTACCTGTTCATGAGGCTTCCCACCCTGGGGGAACAGGTCTATGAGTCCCACTGGCTGCCGCTGGAGAGGATCCTCGACAGCAATCAGCTCGAGCTCCTCTTCTGGCTGGATCTGGTGCAGCGCGACGACGGTGCGAAGCAGTCCGACACCTACGCCCTCCAGTCGGCCCGCCTGGATCGGCTCGAGGGGGAGGAGGCCATAGCGGCCGAGGTCGAGCGGTTCGGTCGGTTGGGGAACCTGCTCCAGGTGATCCTGGATCCCGCCCGGGAAGGCCACGCCGAAGTACGGCGGCGGCTGACGCGTCTCAACGAGTGGGGTACCACCACCGCCTACCCGGTGCTGCTGCATCTCATGGAGCGGCGCCAGCGCGGCGAGCTGACCGACAACGACCTGGTCGAGGCCATGGGGGTGCTGGAGAGCTATCTGGTGCGGCGGCTGGTGGTCGGCAAGGCGACTGCCAACCTGAACCGCATCCTGCTGCGGGCGGTCATCGAGATCCGCGATCGGGCCGACGTCACCGATGCCCTGCGTGACTACCTCTCGGGGCGACGGAAGTACTTCGCCACCGATGCCGAGATCCGCGAGGCGGTGCGAACCGTCTCCTTCTACTGGAGCGGGCGGGCCAGCCAGCGGAAGCTGGTTCTGATGTGGCTGGAGGAGTCCTTCGACAGCAAGGAGCCGGTCTCCCCCGAGCAGCTCACCGTCGAGCACGTCCTGCCCCAGACACCAACCGACGAGTGGTATGAGGCGCTGGACGCCGACGTAAAGAACGGCGAGGACCTTGGCCTGGTGTACCAGGGGCTGGTGCACACCATCGGGAACCTGACCCTGTCGGGATACAACTCCGAACTCAGCAACAGCTCCTTCGAGGTCAAGCGTGAGCAACTGGCCACCAGCGGCCTGCGTCTCAACCAGGAGATAGCCCGGCAGGAGAAATGGAGCAGGCCGCAGATCCTGGCCCGGGCCGACCGACTGGCCGAACGCATCATCGGCAACTGGCCCGGACCCTCCGAGGTCGAACAGGCCGAGTCGACACCGTCCGTATGGCTGCGCCTGGCCCGGGTTCTGGCCATGGTGCCGGCGGGGGCCTGGACCACCTACGGCGACGTGGCCACGGTCATCGGCACCCACCCCGTGCCCCTCGGGAACCGGCTGGCCAACCACCCGGCTCCCAACGCCCATCGGGTTCTGACCTCATCGGGCGAGATCTCCCCCGGGTTCCGCTGGCTGGACTCCAACCGGTTGGAGACGCCCCGGGAGGTACTCGAAGCGGAGGGAGTCCGCTTCGACGCCGAGGGCCATGCTGATCCGTTGCAGCGCCTGAATGCCGAGGAACTGGCCGAGTTGGCCGGGTTCGCCCCCGACGATCTCGTGCCCGAGCCGTCGAGTGCGTCCCGGGAGGAGCTGGAGGCCAGGTTCTGGACCCTCCTGGAGGCCAACCAGCCTGTTGGCGTGGTCGAAGGCGTGAAGGCGGTGGTGCAGGCATGGTGCGGACTGGGTGGTGAACTCGACTCCGGTCGGGGTGCCGACACCTCGTGCTTCCTGGTCACATCCCTCACCGAGAAGAGCCCGTGGCCACTCGTGTTATATCCAGTGGCGGGCAACGTGGAGGTGGTCTTCCAGCACATGGCCCGGCGCCCACCCTTCGACGACATCGAACTGCGCCAGGAGTTCCGCCGGAGGCTCAACACCATCCCGGGAATAGACCTCCCGGCGGCCAAGATCGCCCTCCGGCCCAGCTTCCCCATCACCCACCTGGCCGACGAGCCGGTGCGCAAACAACTCGAGGAGCATCTGGCGTGGTTCTTCCAGAAGGCGATGGCCTACCGGTCCCAGCTGGAGCAGGATTGAGTCTCAACGTCAGCCGGTCTTGTTGTGCTCGATACCAGCGTGGGGCGGTGGTGGTCGTCTGCACCGGATCGGCGCCAGACGCCCTTGTCCGCGGCTGCACCCCTGTACACCGTCCCCCCATGTAGTGAAACTGCCGAGGAAACGGAGGTCGAAGTCATGGGCACCAGGACGATGACCAGCAGTGAGTTCAACCAGGACACTGGTGGCGCCAAGCGATCCGCCGAGGAAGGCCCGGTCTTCATCACCGAGGGAGGATGCCCTTCCCATGTCCTGCTGACCTTTGCCGACTATCAGCGCCTGGCCCGCAGTCATCCCGGGGTGATCGAACTCCTCACTCATCCCCGGGGGACCGGGGATGTCGAGTTCCACCCGCCGAGGTCCGATGAGTCGGCCCGGCCCGCCGAATTCGACTGATCTTCGTCTTCGACGCCGATGTCGTGACCGAGCTCCGGTCGGCGGCGGTCACCTACCGGGAGGGTTCCTCCGCTGAGGTGTCGGGGACCATCGTGACGGCTGTCTCGAAGTACTCCACGAAGCGCAGGGCGCCAAAGACCGGCTTGTCCACCCTCACGGCGTCGGGGGAGACGTCGCTCGTGAGTTCGGTGGGTACGAACGTCACCACCTTCGCTGCCTGGGGTGAGTCCTTCAGGTGGCGTTTCTCGTCGGGGGAGACGAACTGGCGCATCTCCGTGTCGATGGAGAAGCTGGGTATCTGATCGGTGGCGTCGAAACGGTCCCACAGGTCTTTCTGCATGTCCCGATGGGCCTGGATCAACGGGTCGTCGGTGGTCTCCTCGTGTGCGTCCAAAGGTCTATACACGCGCCGGCGGACTGACGCCACCTGCTCCTTGACCCGATCGGAGAACGAGGCGGACGTGTTCACATCGTCCCGGCC
>DRKF01000152.1 GCA_011051915.1 Acidimicrobiales bacterium
CCGTCGGGGCGATCTCCACCCCGTTGTTGGCCAGATCACCGGTCAGCCAGTCCTGGACCATCGGCGTGAGATGGAACGACACCTGGTTCCCCGCCCCCGGGGGCGGTGGAGCAGCATTGGCAGCCCAGTCCACCCCGGCCTCAAAGATGTCCCAACCATCGGCGGTGATCTCCGTCGGGGTGGAATAGGAGGGGAACATCGCCACCCGCCGGGCCGGAGCCGACAACCCCCCGTCGAGGGTGTCGTTCGTGTCGTAGGCGAACACCGCCGACTGACCGCTGTTACCGGCCACTGTGGCGATGTTGTCCCCCGAGGCCAACACCTGACCATAGGAGAACTTCGACGCGCCACCCGACACCGTCACCGTGCCGGTATGGCCCGCGGCGATGTCATGGGACGGGGACTGGATCACGACCTGGGAGGCGTTCGCCGAGGTCTCACCATTGGCCGACGAAGCGGTCAGTTCCATGTCGTCGAACAGCCAGCCCTCCCAGGTGAACACCGGAACGTTGGTGGTCTCGAACATGTTGCCGATCTCCGACACCACCCCCAAATCTCACAAAAGCCCCACACTCCCCCGATCTATGAGCGCCACGGCTGGCCATCACTGGTTTCCCGCCTGCCTGAGGTGTCGTCGAGCCCGATATAGCCTCGAGCGCACAGTTCCCACCCGTACTCCCAATCGTCTCGCGATATCACCGTATGTCAGATGCTCGAACACCGAGAGCCGAACTATTTCCCGCTCGAGTCCTGGCAAACTGTCCAGTGCCTCGCACACCGCGTGCAGCCTGGCCAGGCTGACTACTGCGTCAGCCGGGTCACAGCTGCTGGAGGATCCAGGCACGTCGAGGGATGCCGCCTCGCCCTCGAGCTTGGCCCGGAGTCGAGTGTCCCGCCGGTGTCTTCGCCGTTGGTTGGACACCACTCGAGACGCGACACCGCAAAGCCATGCGATCTGTGAATCTGCGTCCAGTACCTCGCTGAGTCTCCGCCACGCCACGAGATACGTCTCCGACGTGGCGTCATCGGCATCAGCGCGGTTGCGACAACGCCAGCAGCAATAGGACATGACGCGACGAAACGTGTCGCGATAGAGCCGATCGAACGCAGTGGCTCGATCGCGGTCCATGCCGCCTCCGACTGGCTGATGCTCGCCCATCGACTCCACCATTCCCCGCCGCGCCCATCCAATACTATTCGACCAATCCCGACCCAGATCCTCGCCCCCAACACAAACTGTCGCCCTCGACCCGGCACCGGATCCTCAGCGATCCTTGAGGGCGCGTGGGACATCCATCCTCAGCGAGATCGCCCAAGCCACGACCGCTGTTCCGGCCGCGGTGAGAACACCGGTCGTCACGAGCACCGAGAGCCCATGGCGGATTGACTCTGCATACATCCCCGCCTCGGCCGTCACGATGACCAGGACATCGGCAGCCATGGCGACAGCCAGGGCAATCAGGATCAGGTACTCACTGCAGAGAACGACGAAGACGGCAGGCCTGGAGCTTCCCGACGCCCGGTAGACCCCGATCTCCGACCGCCGGACCTGGAGACTGACGGCTACGAGGCTGCAGAGAACAGCGGCAGCCGCATATGACGCGAACCTGGAGGGTCGCCGGGCATACCGGTCGCCCGGTGTTTCACCTTGTTCGACGGAAACCAGCCCAGAGACGGTGGGGGGAGCCGCGGCCAGGGACTCCAGAGCCACGATTCCGGTACGGTATTCGTCGAACACCGGTGGTTGAGCCTCTACATAGCAGTCGGCCGCCTCGCCCAGAGGTGCGCCGGTGACGAGTACCGCCCGATTCGCCTCGGGGAAGCGAACCGACGGGTGCGCCATGACTTCATCGACGACCAGTGTCTCGGTAGAGCCAGCTACAACCAGGCGGATGGCGCTGCCCTCGATCACGTCCAGCTCATCGGCGAGTTCGGCTCCCACGATCACCGCTGACCCGGGCCCAGCCAGATCCAGCGTTTCCAGGAGTCCAGGGGTCACGGAGATCCGACGAACGCGTACACCGGGTGTGGATGAGACCTCGTAGAGACCGCTCCGGAGCACCGCACCCGACGATAGGACCCCGCCCTGGCCGGCAACTCGGGCGCAGGCTCCGGCGTCGATCCCTGACGGGCTGTCGACACCGGGGCTGATTCGAAGCACATACCGACCCCGTTGGATCAGACTGACATCACGATTGAGGATGGAGGACACGGAGAACGCCTCGAACAGTGCTGCGGCCGCCACAACCGACATCAGGATCACCAGCAGCGAAACCGTACGCCATCCTCCGGACAGCAGATTGGCGACGCTCTCACGCACGAGGTAGCGAAAGCGCCACTCTCGGACGCTCACCGGAGCCTGCCGTTGCTCAACGTGAGCACCCGGTCGCATCTGCGCGCCAGGGCATGGTCGTGAGTCACGAGCACCAGCCCACAGTTGAATGTCCTCGTGACCCCGAACAGCACATCAGCGACCTGGTCGCTGCGGCGATCGTCGAGCTGTCCGGTGGGTTCGTCCGCCAGGATGAACGGGGTTCGACTGGTGACCGCGCGTGCAACGGAAAGGCGCTGGGCCTCACCACCGGACAGAAACCGAGCCGGCTTGTCAGCGACAGAGGAGAGGCCGACCTGCTCCAGAACGAGGTTCGCTCTGTTGAGGACATCCCCCAACGGCTCTCCGCGGGCGAGGGCCGCCATGGCGGCATTGTCGCGGGCCGATCGACGCGGGAGCAGATTCGCTGTCTGCAGAACCCACGACACCTGCCGGGCCACCGCGAGCTGTCGGTCGCCCTCACGGACATACACCGAGCCCGACGACGGCACGAGCAATCCACCCAATATCGACAGAAGGGTTGTCTTTCCCGAACCAGACGGCCCGACGACAGCAACGGAGGTGCCGCCGGCATCGATGGTGAAATCGATGTCGGACAGGATCATCTCAGACGACTTGAACCTGTGCGACACCCGATTCGCCACTAGCTGCACGACGTCGCCAGCCCTGACCGCACCGGGTTGGCAACGATCGGGCCTTCCGGCGCACCGGACACGAAGGCTGATCCGGCGGACCCCTCGAGCACCTCCACAGACACTGTCCGACCTTGGGGGGTCACGACGCACACCGCACCGGAGGCGTCGGTGAGGATGGCCGAGGCCGGCACCCGGACTCGACGCAACGGCACGGTCAGACGCACCACGGCCTGGTCCACGGACTCGGCGCCAACCTCCACGGCCGACTCCATGCCCGCAGGCGCTCTCAGGTACCCGTCGGCGTCAATCGCAAACACCGACTCCCCAAGAACCACTTCCCTGTCGAGACCGTCGGTGAACGACAAGGGCCGACCCGCGGTGGCCGGATCGACCCCGGAGCCGACTACTCGGGCCGATGCAATGTGCCTCTCCGAATAGAGGACGCCTTCCCCGGGGGGCGGGGCCGGACCTCCAAGGGTCAACTCTGATCGTCCGACCTCGAATGTCGCGGGTAGCCAAATGACGTGAGAGACAGGCAGGCGGGGAGATGAAGCGCCACGAGGCCGGTTCAGCTCCCTCACCGCCGAGGTGATCGCAGGGCCGTATCTGTCATCGATGTCAGCCGGCTTCAGGAGGCCCAGGTCGGCCAGTGCTCCGGCCAGATCGGCGACATCAGGGCCACGAGATCCGGGGCCGAGGTCCCGATACAGGGGTGAGTCCGTAGTGAGAGCCACGACGCCGATACGGTCGACCGATGCCACCACCGTGCCGTTGACCACCCGGTCACCGGGACCAACCTGCACTCCTGTGACGGTGCCGGCAGCCCCCGGCCAAAGCAGCGAACTCTCGTCGGTCCACTCCAGTCCGAGGGAAACAGCCTCCGCCAAGCGACTCTCGGCCACAACGGGGGTCACGGCGACGGGTTCTACTGCCCGATCATCGGAGACCGGTGAGCTGGGTGCCTGATCGATGGCGATGAGCACCGCGGCGAAGGTGAGAGCGGTCAACAGTGAGCCGAGCACGGCCAGGGTGGCGGATCTCACCGGCGCTGCCGTCGCCCGTGGAGAGGACTGCCGTCCGAGATCAAAGACCGAGCTCCCCACGCGCCGCGTCGATACAGGCCGATTCAACCGCTGGATCGGGCTCGACCCGGACATCGGGCCAGGACCCGACATCGAACCCCGCAGCAGCCAGACAATCGGTCACCAGCTGATTCCGGCGCTCCACAAGGTCCGGGGCGATGGAATTCTGGAGAGAGAGGTTCGACGCCACCAACGAGAAATAGGTCTCGTAGCACTTGTCGAAGATCGTCAGTGCTGCATCCGCGGATCCCTCGGTTCTGCCCCCCGAGGTGTTGAACAGCATCTCGCCATCCTGCCAGATCGGTGTGACGACGATCCCCTGACCAGCGGCACAGTCGACAACGTCGGATGCCGCCCGATCGGCCTCGCCGGCGGTCACGATCCCGTCAGCGAGGGCTTCCCGCTGCGCCGGGCTGGCGTCAGGTAGGAGAGCCTCAATCCTGGCCCGTTCCGCTGCGGCCTGGGAATCAGGGGCGGAACCGGCGGTGCCGCCGCTACCGCACGAAGCGACAGCGACGACACTCAATACCAGCCCTGGTAGTAGTCCGAGCATTCGATGGCATTTGCCCACGCTATCGCTGAACATACCACCATGTTCCTGACAGATTGGGCGAACGACCATAGCCTCGGTCCCAATCCGTGGCGATGCCCGCAGTCACTCTCGTGTAGCTGTCGGTTTCAACGCCCCCTGTCAGATAGTTGTAGTTGTTGGACGAATCCTTGTACCTCAAGCGTGCCTGGATCTGCCAGCATGCACCGTTGTTGTCTCGTGTTGACGCGGCTGCCTTTCCGTAATACTCGAATCCAGAGATCTTGATCTGGCAGTACGATGGGTAGTAGGTGTGGAGGGCACTCGACGCGAACGCAGGCGCGCTCAGACCGAGGGTCAAAGCGACCGCCAACACAGCCGAGGCCAAGAGCTTCCTCATGATCTCTCCTCGTGTTCAGTCTTGGGGAATCGCCCGCGCGTACCGTATGTGTCCGCCCGACGCTCGCCGTCGCGGGCGCTACCGCGGAGTGAGCCCGGTCCCTGTTCTTGCACCAGAAGCCAGAACGGGCCCGACGGCGCCGATCACGCTGTGCGCCTGAGCTACCTCCTGGCCGTGTCCTTCCCCCAGGCACCACCGACCGGCCCTGATCGCGACCGGGCCAGCCGTGCGCTCGCCACTTCGACGCGGCTGACCTCGCTGACTCCCCCGACCTCAGCTCGCGACCCGAGGTCGAGCCGTGCGCACCACGTAGGAGGCCGCTCCCGCGATCAGTGAGCTCATCGCTTCTGACGGAGGCGGGTTCACGACCGAGGTGGACCCGGCCCGGGACTTCGGCGCCTTGGTCGGGACGGGGGCCCTCTCGGGTCTGCCCTCGCTGCCCCTCGCCGTGCTGACCCACGAACTGTCCGAGCTACTGGTCATCGCCAACGGGATGCGCCTGGCCCGAGGCTGACCCCACCCCACCGGCCCTGTCACGTATCTGACCCAGAAACTTCGGATTTCGACTGTGAGGGGTATCGGGAAACGACGAAACACTTCGAGAAATCTGTCCCCCCGAGAGCGGGTTTTCCTCCGCCTGGTGGTCAGCGCGGTGGCGGGGCTCCCGTGTCCGGGCCCTGGGTCGAGATCGCACCCGGCGTCGTTGGTACTTCCGATCACGAGCAGATGACTTGCGTCCCGACCGCCGCAGTGCCGCCGCCACCTGACCGAAGCTCCGCGCCGCGGCAGAATCGAAGGGCAAGGGATCGAAATCGGCCTCTGCCTCCTGCAGATGGGCCTGTCGGGCCGCCCGCTCCTCATCGGTATCGGCGACCAGGGGCCCTACCGACAACTCGGCCAGTGTGACGGCCGTGATCAGAGGCTCACTGGGCAGAGTCTGATCGGCCTCGATTCGGCCCAACAAGATCAGGGTGCTGGTGTCGAGAACACCCCGCGTCATCAGATCACCGGATCGAGCACGGAATCGATATCCCGGCGGAGGGCTTCGGGGTCCACCTCCGGAAGTCTCGACCACCTCCGGCGCAGCTCCGACAAGGGGACGGGCTGCCGAGGCAGAGCAACGAGTTCGGCAACGGGCTTCCCCGACCGTGTGATGGTGAGGCGTTCCCCGCGTTGAACTCGATCCACCATGTCGCCTCCGTGGTTTCGCAGCTCGCGAATGGAGATGTCAGTCATGGCCACCGGTGTATCACCTGTGACACAGCGCTTCGGCGGTGGCGACCTGGTCAACGGAGACGAACGTGACCCTGTGGCACGCAGTGGAAGAGGGACGCCCCACGACTCTTGCCCCCGGGGAGTATTACTTCGTATGACCGCGATGTGACCGTAGAACGAATGACGATCTACCTCGACGAGAACTTGGCCGAGGCCGTTCGTGAGGCGGCTGAGGCCGGCACCGCTGACGTTGTTCGCGCCACCGTCGCCCTGGTCGCGGGCTTGATCGGGGGAAGGATACCCGCCCTCATCCTCACCTCAGATCCCGACGACATCATCCATCTGGCCCGCACCCTCGGTGTCGACGTCCGGATCGAACTGGTCTGATCCGTCTGCCCGGTCGGCGAGCACCTCCGCGGACAGGTCGATCGACCGGCGA
>DRKF01000153.1 GCA_011051915.1 Acidimicrobiales bacterium
CCCACCGCGATGCGGGCCAGCTCGGCCTCGATGTCTTCGCTGTCGGGGTGCAGATCCTCCGAGGATCCGACCGCCCTGAGGGCCAGATCCACCCGGGCGGCCCGCTCGGCCGTCTCCCGCAACTGCTCGGTGAACTCCTCCTCGGACTGGCCGGTGAGTCCGATCCACTGCTCCATGGTGATGCCCTGGGCCTGGAGGCTGTAGGCGAGGTGTTGGATCTGATCACTCATCTCGGAGTTGACCAGGACCTCGGGTATGTCGACCTCGACCAGCTCGGCCAGGGCGGCGGCGGTGCCCTCTCGCAGGGCCTGGGCGGCCCGGCTGCGAGCCATCTCGTCGAGCCGGCTGCGGGTGTCGGCCCTGAGCTCCTCGACGGTTTCGTACTCGGTGTTCTCGTCCACCCACTCGTCGGTGAGCTCGGGGAGGACCTTCTCGCGAACCGCCTTGACCTCGACCCGGAAGGAGATCGTCATGTCCTCGTCGCCGGGATGGGGGGCGTCGAACTCGAGTACGTCTCCGGCGGAGGCGCCTGTGAGGTTCTCGTCCAGTTCCGGTCCGACCCCTGACGTGCCCACCTCGTAGAGGTAGTCGTCCGCGGTCAGCCCCGCGATGGGCTCTCCGTCGGTGGAACCCTCGATGTCGATGGTGACGCTGTCGCCCTCGCGGGCCGGTCGGTCGACGTCGACGAGGTCGGCGAACTGGCTCCGCATCCGGTCGATCTGGGCCTCCACTTCCTCGTCGGAGGCCGCGGGTGCCGGAATCTCGACGGTGAGATCGGCGTATCCGGAGATCTCGAGGCGGGGGCGTATCGAGACCACGGCATCGAATGCGATGTCTCCCTCCTCCTCGCCGGCGGTGATGTCGATCTCGGGACTGTCGATGGCGTCGATCTCGTTCTCGATGAGGGCGTCGGCGTAGTACCGCGGGATGGCCTCCTGCAGGGCCTCGCCCCGGGCGTACCCGGTGCCCACGTAGCGTTCGAGCACCTTGCGCGGGGCCTTGCCCGGACGGAAGCCGGGGATCCGGACCTCCCGGGCGATCTTCCGGAACACGGAGTCGAGGGATTTGTCGAAGGTCTGCTCGTCTATCTCCACTGAGATCTTGAGCTTGTCTTCGGAAACGTCGGTCACTGAGGTCTTCACAAGGAGCGCAGTGTATCCGGCCCGGTCCCCTTCCCCGCCGGGCACCCGACGTCGTGCGGGCCTCGAGAGGACCGCCCGTGCCGGTCCCCTTCCGGCCGGAGCGGCTGCGGCCGCTGCCGATCGGGGACAGTCCCAGCGCCCCGCGCAGGACCCGACCGTCCTTCCCCCTGAGGAAGGAAGTCCGATCGGGCCCCGAACGGTGTGGCAGTCGCTTGTCAGCGCTGAGGTCCCACGAAGGACCCACACACCTCCGTCGACGATGTTCGTTCAATATTGAGCTTTGCTTCAGTTTTGGTTCCCGCCGAGCGAACGTGAGCCTCGGGAGTCGCGTTCCCGGGAGAATTCGCGGAGCGAACGCTCTTCGACAACTAGGATCAGCGGCCGCCGGCGAACCCCGGGGGGAGGAGCAGTCCGGACCATGTCCTCACTAAAGCTCCCTCACCGCGTTCGTCGTCGAGTCGGGTCGTTCGACCACATCGACCGATCCGAGGCGCAGCGGGCCGTGGCCCGACTGATCGAGACCATCGAAGGCGGCCGTTCCTCCTGCCTGGTGATCGAGGCACCTCCCGGGTACGGCCGTACCCACATGCTCGCCTGGTCGACGGAACTGGCGCTCGGCCGCGGACCGAGGGTCAGCCATGTCGAGGGCGGGCGGTTCGACTCCCCCATTCCGTTCCACACCCTGGAGGCCATGGGCATCCTCGACGGCGGGGACGATCGGACGCCGACGGGCCGCGACGACCACACCACGGGAGTGTCCGCCGATTCGGTTCTCACGGCAGAAGACAACGCTGAGCAGGCTGTGGCGGCAGCTCCGGGGTTGCCGCTGTTTTCCCGACTGGGGGTCGAACCGGGGATATCCCCGGTGTCGGATCCTTTCGAACCTGGGAGGTTCGACCCATGAGATCCCACTGCTGTCATCTATTGGCCCAACAGGTGCACGTCCTGGTCGACGGTCAGGTCACCTCCCGGGAGCGACCCGTCGCCTACGACCCCGTGTTCGACCGGTACCTGCTGGAGGCGGAGTCCGGTATGGTCACCGACCAACTCGATGTCTGCCCGTGGTGTGGTCGGGCTCTGGGCGCCGGCCGGGCCCAGCAGTGGTTCGACGAGATCGCCCGGCTGGGCCTCGGTCCCGACGACGAACTGCCCGAGCGCTTCCGCAGCGACTCGTGGTGGGCCGAGGCCCCGGGGGAAGGCACCCGCAGAGGGAACCCGAGATCGTTCAGACCGCTGGCGATCCTGGTCCTGGCCACCGTCGTGGCTCTCGCCGCCTGCTCTTCGGGATCGGACGAGACCGCGGATGTCGACGCCGACCTGTCCGGCGTGGACGTGGCCGGGTTGGTCCAGGCCCGACCTCCGGAAGGTCCGACTCCGGGGTCGACACCGCCCGGGTCTTCTTCACCCGGAGATCTGGCAGCCAGCGAGGTTCGCACCGGTGACAACGGCGCGGCCGTCGCCTCGGGCACGGTGGAGATCGCCACCGCCGCCGGGCCCCTGAGCCTCGAGGACGCCGAGCTCACCGTCGAGGAGGGACCCGACGGCCCCCGGATCGTGGACGGCACCGCCCTCACCCCGTTCCCCGACACCGGGATACTCGCCGACTCGCAGATACTCAGCCGCTCCCCCGCCCGGGTCGGTACCGCCACCGGTAGTGAACTGGCCTATCTCGGGGCCCACCTCAACGACGAGACCGTCTACACCTACTTCGTGTTCGACGGAGGCCTGAGCGTCAACACCGGTCTGGGGGACGGCCCCGGAGAGGAGTCCCTGCCCTCGGAGATCAGCATTCCCCTCGGCTCCCCCGGCGTGCTCGTACTCGACCCGACCGATCCCTACCTGTACATAGGCGGACCCTGCGACGCGTTCGACTCCGACGAGGATCCCGAGGACCCGGACAACTCGACCACGACGTCCAGCACCACATCGAGCTCCACCACCTCGACCACCGAACCACCCGAGGAGGCGTCGGACCCCTACACCCTCGACCTCACCGACACCGAGGGACTGGTCGACTGCGGCATCGGATTCTCCCTCGGGGGTCGAATCCCCTTCGCCGGCAGCGACGATCCCGCCCAGCCCCTTCCCTCGTTCAACGGCCACGTGGTGGTGGACGGCGTGGTTCCCATCCCCGGTGGACTGAGCCTCGACGGAATGACCGTGATCGAGATGAGCGCCGATGCCGTTCGCACCGCCGGAACCGGTGACCTCTCGGTGACCCTGCCGTTCATCCCCGGCAAGCTCGACATCGAGTTTCCCCTCGGACAGGCCGGGGTCGTGGTGGAGGCCGATCAACAGGGCCTGCGGGTCAGCTACGCCGGAAAGCTGGGGGGTGAGGACATCTCGCTGCCTCTGGGTATCCCACTGCAGATACCCCAGGGCAACGAACTCGTCGTCAGCGGGGTGCTGGGGCTCGACACCACCGGTCCGGTGCCGGTGCCGTCCGCCGACAGCTACTTCGAGGCCGCCGGCAACTTCGGCCTCGGGCTGGGTGCTCTGGGTGATCTGATCGGCGTCTCCGTGGACGACGGATTCGCCATCCAGGGGCAGCTCCGGATCGACGTCACGGGGGTCACCGCCTCCGGTACCTCCAGTGTGAGCCTGCATCCCGACATCGACCTCGGGGGGCAGGCCGCAGTGGAACTGTTGATCTCCACCGGCGACCCGCTGGACTCCTATGTCGACCTGGCCGGCGACCTACGTATCGGGGGGATCGACCTGACCGGTGACGCCGCCCTGCGACTCGACCGCGACGGGTTGACCGCCAGGGGCACACTGGATTCCCCTCTGGGTGGCATCGCCCTGGCCGGGATGGTCGGACCCCAGGGCATCGATCTCCGAGGTGACGCCTCCCTGGTGCTCCCCCTGGACTTCCTCCACGACTTCTCCGCCGCCGCCACCGCCGGCATCGA
>DRKF01000154.1 GCA_011051915.1 Acidimicrobiales bacterium
GGGGTCTCCTCCTCGTCGGGCAGCTCGTCGGCGGGGCGGTAGACCCTGTTCGGCGGGACCTGGGGAGCGGACGCGGCGGAGGAGGTCGAGGAGGCCGTGGAGGTGGTGTCCCGGCCCATGAGGGTGTCGGTGGTCTCCGTCAGCATCCCCGTGGTCTCGCCCACGACGTCGTTGATCTCCTTTTGGATGCTGCCGGTGACCTTGCGGAACTCCCGGTAGGTCTTGGCGAAGGTCTTGGCCGCGTCGGGAAGCCCCTTGGGTCCGATCACCACCAGGGCCACGACGAGGATCACGAGGATCTCCGTACTGGAGAGGTTCATGGCTCAGATGGTACGCCCACCGGAGGCCGATCCCGGTGCAGGTGGCGTCCGCGCCTCCACCAGTGGCCCATCGCCCGCCGCAGGGTTCCGTTGCAGGTGGCGTCCGCGCCTCCACCAGTGCCCCATCGCCCGGCGCAGGGTTCTGGCCGAGTTCAGCGGACCGGACATCGAGTCCGCCAGAACCTCGAGACGTCGCGCCGTCTCCATCAGGTCCGGGCGGTAGGCGGCCAGCACCTCGAGATGATCGGCGGCCTCGGCCAGGCGGAGTTCCAGTTCGTCGGGTTCGACGGACTCCCCCGGCCGGTGCGACAGCCGACCCAGGAGCGCCACGGCGTAGAGACACGCCACCACCACCGTGACCCCGGCCCCGATCCAGTACACAGACACCCGTGGGACTGTACCGGGCCCGATCCAGTACTCAGACACCCGTGGAACAGGACCGGCCCCGAGTCCGCTCAGACCCCTTTGAGGAGGCGGGTCATGGCCTCGTGCATCGATTCGTCGTCATGCAGCAGATTGTGGAAGTCCATCAGGTCGTCGTGGGTGAAGGGGTCCCCCGTCATCACCTCGTTGAGTTCCGCGGGCAGGGTCCAGACCACGACTTTCACACCCGAGGCGGCCAGCAGATCAACTATGTGTTGTTCCGCCGGCTTGATCACGCTCGTGTGACACACCGGACACATGAAGGTGTACGTGCCGGAGTTGTCGTCGGCACAAACCCGTACGACCACATCCTCGGTTGTGAGTTCCACATCGCCGCAGCTGGGGCAGCTAGCTCTGATCTTGGCCATTGGTCTCCTCGACACTTGCCCCGTTCCATCGGACAGGTCGCGGAGATCGTTGAGGGGATGACACCCGCAATGAATCAGATTCACCCGTGGCTCCGGTCACCCCCCTCCCACCGACCCGCCACGGACCTCCCGCCCGGCCGCGAACCCACCCACGGGGACCTCCCCGTCCACCCTCAGCGCCCTCGCCCCCAGCCGGTCCATTGGCGAACCTCCGCCCCACTGGGAACAATGGCGCCATGAGCAACAGCTCCCGCCCCTCCCTGCGCCGCCCTCCGGTGGCCTTCGCCCACCGCGGGGCCCGGGCCCAGGCCCCCGAGAACACCATCGAGGCCTTCGACCTGGCCCTCGAGCTCGGGGCCACCGGTCTGGAGTCCGACGTCTGGCTGACGGCCGACGGTGAGGCGGTTCTCGACCACGATGGTGTGGTCAGGAGGGGGCTGCGGCGGATCCCGATCGCCGAGGTCGCCCGGGACGATCTGCCCGAGCACATCCCGACCCTCGACGAGCTCTACACCCATTGTGGTACCGGCTACGAGCTCTCACTCGACGTCAAGGACCCCCGGGCGTTCGAACGCACCCTCGAGGTGGCCCGGGCCCACGACCACGAGGCCCGTCTGTGGCTGTGCACCGACTACCGCACCGCCGCCCCGTGGCGGGAGCTGACCTCGGCCCGCCTGGTGGACTCCACCCGCATCAAGACCATGACCGGGGGGGCCGAGCGCCGGGCCGCCGAACTGGCCCGCCTCGGGATAGACGCCGTGAACCTCCCGGTGAAGGAGTGGTCGGGGGGCCTGGTGGCCCTGTTCCACCGGTTCGACCGCTACTGCCTGGGTTGGAACGCCCAATTCGAGAGGGAGATCTCCTCCCTGGTGTCCATGGGTATCGACGGGGTCTTCAGCGACCACGTCGACCGGATGATGGCCACCCTCAACTCCGACTCCAGCGCCGACTGACCGGCTTCCCCACACACACCACGCCGGGGTGGCTGACGACCGCACCAGCCGGTCGGGGAAGCGGACTTCCCTCCGAGTCCGGCGCAGGGAACACCCACCGGCCGGCTACAGGCCCCCCACATCTGAGGGAGGCCACACGATCAGGAACGCCTTCCCCACCACCAGATCACGGCTGATGGGGCCGAAGAACCGACTGTCGGTGGAGTTGCCCCGATTGTCACCCATCACGAAGAGGTGGTCGGGAGGGACCACGATCTGGGGCAGGTTGTCGGTCCGGGTCCCCTCGGGCAGGTAGCTCTCGTCCAGTTCCACCCCGTTCACGTACACCCGACCGTCGATTCCCTGCAGGGTGTCGCCGGGCAACCCGACCACCCGCTTGATGAAGTCGTCGTATATCGACTCGGGCGCGTTCTCCGGTCGGGCGAAGACGATCACGTCACCGCGCTGGACATCACCGAAGTCGTAGCTGACCTTGTTGACCAGCACCCGGTCCCCCACCATCAGGGTCGGCTCCATCGACGCGCTGGGGATGAAGAAGGCCTGAAAGAGGAACGTCTTGAGCAGCAGGGCCGCGATGAGGGCCCCCACGATGACCGCCCCCCACTCGAGGGCCTGGCGGGCGATGCCCGAACCGCTGTCCTGCCCCGGTTCGGCCTCGAACACGTCGTCGTCGGAGGGAGTCCACCCATCGACGACCTCGAAGAGGGTTTCGGGGTGTGGGGTCACTGTGGAGTCCGAGCCGGTCACTGTCCGCCGAGGCTACCCGACCCACCAACACTGCCGGTGGCGACCTCGCTCCGATCACCGACCCAGGTGCCGACGGCGGCGAGGGTCTCGATCGTGCCCCGGTCGTCGGCCACGGGCCTACCCATCGACCGGATTCTCACCCCGTGTCGTCGCAGGACACCGACAGGATCCGACATCGAAACCTCGCGGACCCGCCCCAACGGGTTCAGCCCGGAGATCTCACGGGCCAGTCGTCCACCCAGCTCGGTCGGGGGGACCGGCACCTCGAACGGACGGGCCAGCAACGACAGCACCGTCCGGGAATGGTGGCTGAGTCCCTGATGACGGAGACGGGGGTCGGTGTCGGACCATCGGACCACCGGCGTGGCCCGGGCCCCGAGACCGTTGAGCAGATCCACCAGCCCGACCACCTCCAGCCCGGTGAAACCCAGTGCCGCCCCGGTACCGGCGTGACCGGGGCCCATGGCCACGATCACCGCTTCCATCCCCCGATCGACACAAGCCTCCACCCCCGAGGCGGGTGTGAGCGCCTCGAGCTCACCCCCGAAGGCCTGACCGGCGGAGACCGAGAGGGACAGCAGCCCACAGTCCCTCAGTTCCGCCACCAGGTTCGACATCGCCAACGGCAGCGAGGCGGCATCCGTCATCACGTAGCCGACACGGGCCTCCCCGAGCCTCGACCTCACCGCGGCGGCCACCACACCGATGTGGCTGTGCAGGGAGCACACCGCCACGGGTATCCCCCCCAGGTCGGGGATCGGCGGTGGTGGATCGTCGGGGCCGGGGGCGGAGAACTCGTCCCAGGCACCGGTGTCGATCTGCTCGGACAGGTACCGGGCCTTCATCAGATGCCCGGGGCCGGGCCGGCTCACTTCGCTGCGGTTGAGGTTCCAGTGGACGACGTGATGTCCCCCCGTGCCCAGACCCAGGGACACGGCGGTGGTGTTGACGACCACGGGGTCGCCCACCGCCAGTTCTCCCACGATGGCGGTCAGGGCGTAGGCGGGCTCACCGTCGACGGTGACTCTCTGCAGGCCGGGACGTTCGGAGAGGATCTCCTCCACCCGGCCCGTTCGGAACTCCACGACCGCCCGGCCCTAGAGGCTCTCGATGAGCTTGTCGACCCGCTCGTCGTAGGCCCGGAACGGGTCCTTGCACAGAACGGTTCGCTGGGCCTGGTCGTTCAACTTCAGATGGACCCAGTCCACCGTGTAGTCCCGCTTGCGTTCCTTGGCCTTGCGGATGAACTCACCGCGTAGACGGGCCCTGGTGGTCTCGGGAGGATTGGCGACGGCGTGGTCGATGTCGGAGTCGACACAGATCCGCTCCACCAGACCGCGGTCCTGCATGAGGTAGAACAGCCCCCGCTCGCGGTTCACATCGTGATACTGCAGGTCCATGAGGGCGATGCGGGCGTCGTCCATTTCCAGACCGTGCCGCTCCCGGTACCTCTCCAGCAGGTGGTACTTGATGACCCAGTCGACCTCCCGGTCGAGCTGCAGGGGGTCCTGCTCTATGGCCGTCATGCAGTGCTCCCACATGTCCAGGGCCTGCTTCTCCAGGGTGCTGAGCTCGTGGGTGTCGGCGTACCTCCGGGCCCGGGTCAGGTACTCCGCCTGGATGTCGAAGGCGGAGGCCTCCCGCCCGTTGGCCAACCTGACCTGCCGGCGGCAGGTGATGTCGTGGCTGATCTCGCGGATGGCACGGATCGGATTCTCCAGGGTCATGTCCCTGAGCACCACGGTGGGGTCCTCGAGCATTCGCAGCATGAGAGCCACCACCCCCACCTTGAGGAAGTTGGTGTACTCGCTCATGTTGGAGTCGCCCACGATCACGTGCAGGCGCCGGTACCTCTCCGCATCGGCGTGGGGCTCGTCCCTGGTGTTGATGATGGGGCGGGACCGGGTGGTGGCACTGGAGACACCCTCCCAGATGTGCTCCGCCCGTTGGGCGATGCAGTAGCCCGCCCCCCGGGTGGTGTGCAGCACCTTTCCGGCCCCGGTGTAGATCTGCCGGCTGACCAGGAACGGGATCAGCACCTCGGAGAAGTGGCTCAGATCGTCGGTCCGGCTGGTTAGGTAGTTCTCGTGACACCCGTAGGAGTTGCCCGCACTGTCCGTGTTGTTCTTGAAGAGATGGATCGTGCCCCGGATGCCCTCCTCGCGCAGTCTCTCCTCGGCGTTGACCGTGAGCTCCTCGAGGATCCTCTCCCCGGCCTTGTCGTGCACCACCAGGTCGTAGACGCTGTCGCACTCGGGGGTGGCGTACTCGGGGTGGGATCCCACGTCGAGGTACAGACGGGCCCCGTTGGCCAGGAAGACGTTGGAGCTGCGGCCCCATGACACCACCTTGCGGAACAGGTACCGGGCCACCTCGTCGGGGCTGAGTCGCCTCTGACCGCGCAGGGTGCAGGTGACGCCGTACTCGTTCTCGAGTCCGAAGATCCTGCGCTCCACGGCTACACGGTACCCGTCGAGGTCACTCCCCGAGCATCTCCGACACCTCTTCGTCGCTCAGACGCCGGAAGGCCCGGCGGCGGCCCTCGCGGTCGAGCACGGCCGCCTCCAGGTCGTCACAGGTCAGGGTGCGCTCCGGCCCGGCGAGGGCCGAGGCCCCCAGTCTCAGGGCCGCGCCCAGATCCAGGTCGTCCTCATAGGCGTCCGCCAGGCGGGATCTGATGGCCTCGGCGTCGCCGCCGACCGCCGCCACGGACTTCTCGTCGGCGACGGTTCCGTCGTAGAGGATGTGGAACAACCGGTCCCGGTCGGGGGTGTGCCCGACCTCCACCACCAGGAGTTCGACCTCCATGGGCTTGAGTTCGTGGGTGAACACCTGACCCACGATCTGGGCGTACTGGTTGGCGAGACTGCGGGCGTCGACATCCTCGCGGCTGTAGACGAAACCCTTCTGATCGGCGTGACGCACCCCGGCGATGCGGAGTTGCTCGAACTCGTTGTAGCGGCCCACCGCCCCGAAGGCTATGCGGTCGTAGATCTCGCTGATCTTGCGCAGGGTGCTGCTCTTGTTCTCCGCCACCAGCACCAGACCGGCGTCGAACCTCATGGCCACCAGGGCCCGGCCCCGGGCGATTCCCTTTCGGGCGTAGTCGGCCTTGTCCTGGATCGCCTGTTCGGGCGAGACGTAGAACCCGGGCATCGCCATCTCAGGCCTCCTGGTCTCTCAGCTCGGCCTCGATGCCGGCGAAGTGTCCGGCCACCTCCGAGTCGGGCAGCTTCTGGAATCCCTCGGCGGTGATCGTGGCCACCACCGGGTAGATACCCCGAATGGGATCAGGGCCACCGGTCGCACTGTCCTCGTCCGCGGCGTGCCACAGGGCCCGGAGGGCCAGAACTATGGCCGCCTCGGCGTCCATGTCCCGGGTGAAGCCGAGCTTCACCACGGTGGAGGCGTGGAGACTGCCCGAGCCGGTGGCGGCGTGATCGCGCTCCTCGTAGCGGCCACCGGTGATGTCGAACTGGAACAGTCGGCCCGCACCACGGTGGGTGTCGTAGCCGGCGAACAGAGGTATCACGGCCAGGCCCTGCATGGCGGCGGGAAGGTTGCCCCTGATGAGCTGGGCGAGCTGGTTTCCCTTGCCCTCCAGGCTCAGGGTCTGGCCCTCGACCTTCTCGTAGTGTTCGAGCTGCACCTGGAACAGTCGCACCATCTGCACGGCCGGTCCGGCGGCCCCGGCGATGGCCACCCCGCTGTGGCGATCGGCGGGGAAGACCTTCTCGATGGCCCGGTGGGATATCAGGTGACCCGACGTCGCCCGGCGGTCACCGGCCATCACCACCCCGTCGGCGAATCTGATGGCCAGGACCGTGGTGGCGTGCCCGGCGTCGACATGGCCGGCGGGATCGACGGTCAGGGGTGTGTGGCCCGTGCGGTCCAGGAGATCCACGAAACTGGGGCCCGGGTCGTCTCCGGGCCGGAAGAACGGCAT
Source organism: Acidimicrobiales bacterium (assembly GCA_011051915.1). GTDB lineage: Bacteria > Actinomycetota > Acidimicrobiia > Acidimicrobiales > Poriferisodalaceae > DRKF01. Next base: position 6,758 of record DRKF01000154.1, read on the forward strand.
ACCCATGGCTTTGACTACTCGCCGCCCTTCTGGACGTAGTTGCGGACGAACTCCTCCGCATTGGTTTCCAGGACCTCGTCGATCTCATCGAGCAGATCGTCGAGTTCGGCCTTCAGCTCGGTACCCGACTCCGATGCCGAGGCCGTCTCCTCGACCTCCTCCTCGGTGGACTCACGTCGGGGTTTGCGGATCTGTTCACGTTCGGCCATGCGTTCCTCCATCGTCGGTAGGGCCCGGATGGGAGATCACTCTCCCAGCGCCCTCAACAAGTCTTCAGCGGTCTCGCATTCGTCCAACAAGGTACCCACATGAGCCCGGGTTCCCCGCAGCGGCTCGAGCATCGGGACCCGCCGGAGCGACTCCTCACCCACATCGAACACCATCGAATCCCAGTTGGCGGCCACGATTCGGTCGGCGTACTTCTCCACGCACCGCCCCCGGAAGTAGGCCCTGGTGTCGGGTGGGGGTGCTGTGACCGCCGTCGCCACCTCGGCGTCGGTGGTGATCCTCTCCATGCCCAGGCGACGGTGGATGTTCCGGCCGGGCCGCAGGTCGTGGTACTGCAGATCGAGGGCTCTCATCCGCGGGTCGTCCCAGTCGCACCCGTGCCGGGAGCGGAACCCCTCGAGCAGACGGAGCTTGGCCACCCACTCCAGGCGGTCGGCCAGCTCCATGGGGTCCCGACCGAGGGCGTCGAGGACCTCCTCCCACCTCCGCATGACGTCCCGACCGACCTCGTCTCCGCCCACGGCCTCGAACCCGGCCTGTTCGCCGTACTTGGCCGCGGCCTCGAAGTACGCCCACTGGACATCCAGGGCGCTCATGGAACCCCCGTCGGCCATGGGATGGGTCCGGGTCATCGTCAGGTCGTAGGACACGTCCCGCATCGCCCGCACGGCGTGCTCGAAGATCGGCATGTCGCTGAGGAAGTCGTCGTCGATCATGGCCAGAACCAGGGCCGTGGTCCCCAGCTTCAGGTAGGTGGCCACCTCCGCCTGGGTCGCGTCACCGACTATGACGTGCAGACGCCGGTAGAGCGCGGAGTTGGCGTGGGGCTCGTCGCGGGTGTTCACGATCGGCCGTTTGAGGGTGGTTTCCAGCCCCACCTCCTCTTCGAAGAAGTCGGCTCTCTGGGTCACCTGGAAGGGCACGTCGGAGGGGTCCATATCGGGAGCCTCGGTACCGACCTTCCCCGATCCGGTGAAGATCTGCCGGCTCACGAAGAACGGCATGATCTGGGTGACCAGCCGGGCGAAGGGCACCTTGCGGTCGACCAGGTAGTTCTCGTGGCAGCCGTAGCTGTTGCCCTTGCCGTCGGAGTTGTTCTTGTGAACCACGAGCTCCTCGCCGGGCGGCAGGTAGCGGGTCGCCTCCTGCATCGACGTGGTGAGGATGACCTCGGCCGCCTTGTCGTACACGACGGCCTCCCGGGCGTCGAAGCACTCCGGGGATGACATCTCGGGGTGGGCGTGGTCGACGTAGTAGCGGGCCCCGTTGGTGAGCACGGCGTTCACCAGGTGGCTCTCCACCGCCGGGGCCATCCCGCCGTAGACGTCGAATCCCCGGGCGTCGACCCCGGGCTGTTCGTCCTCGAAGTCCCAGCCGATGCGGTTGCTGCGACGCTCGTTGACGTAGGCGTTTATCAGCAGGGAGGAGGCACTGACGGGGTTGGACTCCGCCGGGTTCAGGTGCAGGATCCCGAACTCGGTCTCGATTCCCAGGATCTTGTGAACGGCCACGTTCCCACGTTACCGACCCTCTGTCAGAGGTACTGACCGGTGGTGACCCGTTCGATCGACCTTCCACCCTCGGGCTCGTCGGTGTCCTTGCTGATCAGGGTGCGGATGAACACGATCCGCTCGCCCTTCTTGCCCGAGATCTTGGCCCAGTCGTCGGGATTGGTGGTGTTCGGGAGATCCTCGTGCTCCTTGTACTCCTGGGTGATCGAGGCCAGGAGATCGTCGAGACGGATTCCGCGGGTGCCCTCGGCGATCGAACGCTTGATGGCCATCCGCTTGGCCCGGCGGACCATGTTCTCGATCATGGCCCCCGAGGCGAAGTCCTTGAAGTACAGGACCTCCTTGTCACCGTTCTGGTAGGTGACCTCGAGGAACTGGTTGGCCTCGTCGGTGAGGTACATGGCCTCGACCGTGCGCTCGATCATCACCCGAACCGCCTTGTCGGGATCTCCCCCACCGAGGGAACGGACCTCCCCCTCGTCGATGGGCAGGTCGGTCACCAGGTAGCGGGAGAAGATCGCCGCCGCCGCCGCCTCGTCGGGCCGCTGGATCTTGATCTTCACGTCGAGGCGGCCGGGCCGGAGTATGGCGGGGTCGATGAGGTCCTCACGGTTGGAGGCGCCGATGACGATCACGTTCCGCAGCCCTTCGACCCCGTCGATCTCCGCCAGCAGCTGGGGCACCACGGTCGACTCCATGTCGGAGCTGATCCCACTGCCCCGGGTGCGGAACAGGGATTCCATCTCGTCGAAGAACACGATCACCGGCCAGCCCTCGGAGGCCTTCTCGCGGGCCCGCTGGAAGATCTGGCGGATCTGACGCTCGGTCTCCCCGACGTACTTGTTGAGCAGCTCGGGACCCTTGATGTTGAGGAAGAAGCTGTGGGCCTTGTCATCGCCGCTCACCTCGGCGACCCTCCGGGCCAGACTGTTGGCCACGGCCTTGGCGATGAGGGTCTTGCCGCAGCCCGGAGGACCGTAGAGCAGGATCCCCTTGGGGGTGGGAAGCCGGTACTCGGCGAAGAGCTCCTGGTGGAGGAACGGCAGCTCGACGGCGTCGGTGATCTGCTCGATCTGGCTGTCCAGGCCCCCGATGTCGGAGTAGGAGACGTCGGGTACCTCCTCGAGAACCAGCTCCTCGACCTCGGGACGGGGCAGGCGTTCGAGAGCCACCGCCGCCCGGGCGTCCAGCAGGAGGATGTCGCCGGACTTGATGGCACCTCCACGCAGCCCCGCCGCCAGTTCGACGACCTTCTCGTCGTCGGCCCGGCCCACGACCAGGGCCCTCTCACCGTCCTCGAGAACCTCCTTGAGGGTGGCCACCTCACCCGACTTCTCCGGTTGGCGGCACAGTACGACGTTCATGGAGTCGTTGAGGAGAACCTCCGAACCCGGTTGCAGGTCGTCGGAGTCGATGTCGGGATGAACCGCGACCCTCATCTTGCGACCACCGGCGTGGATGTCGACGGTGCCGTCGTCGTTGAGGTCGAGCAGCGTGCCGTAGGCACTGGGGGGCTGGGTGAGCTTGTCGACCTCGTCCCGCAGGGCGGCGATGTGCTCACGCGATTCCCTCAGGGTGTAGCTGAGTTTCTCGTTCTGGGAGACGGCCTGGGCCAGTTGGCCCTTGACCTCGAGGAGCCGCTCCTCGAGGGTCCGGACCCTCTTGGGGGCCTCGTGCAGTCTGCGTCGCAGGAGGGCCACCTCGTCCTGGAGGGCGCGAAGTTGTCGGAGGTCCCCCTCGTTCCCTCCGCTCGGCGGGTTCATCTCCCCGCCCGGGGCGTCACTGTTGGCCGCCATCAGCTGCTCCTGATCGTCGTTCCGCTCCAGTCGGCGACCATACACCCCAGTTGCGTACCTCGGACCGGCGCCCCGGGTCCGCAGGCCCCCGCCCGCGACCCGGGACGGCGCGACCTCGCCACACCGGCGCCGCACTGTCCGGGAGGGCGGAGCCCGGGGGGGACCGACATCGGGAGGATCAACCGGAATCAACACGCCGCAACATGGTGAGTCGGAGACAATCCGTGTACCTTTGAAGCCCGGATGACCGCCCTGTGGCGGTGGTCCGGATTCGATCACCCCCCAGAATCAACAGTTCTGTACCGACAGAGAGGCA
>DRKF01000155.1 GCA_011051915.1 Acidimicrobiales bacterium
CACCGTCGAGATCGGACACCTCTATGCGGCTGGGGAACTCCGACAGGGTGACCGGGAAGTACGGGGGTCGGATGAAGCGTTCGAGGGCCTCACGGAAGGAACCCGACTCCTGCCGGGGACCGAAGATGCGGGCCCGGGCCGCCGCCTGCTGCAGGGGGGTGAAGAACGGCAGGCCCTGAATGTGGTCCCAGTGCAGGTGGGACACGAACATCGTGCCCTCGAAGGTCTCGTTCATCCGGCGCCCCAGCCGGCGCAGGCCGGTCCCGAGGTCGAAGATGACCGGCTGATGGCCCTCGACCTCCACCGACACGCACGAGGTGTTGCCGCCGTATCCCTGGTTTTCCGGACACGGGCTGGGGGTGGAACCCCTGACCCCGTGGAACGTGACCCTCAAACGCGCCCCCCTTCGGGTGATCACTCAAACTAGGCCGCCACCGTCCGTGGGCGTCAAGTGACACATGTCACGCTCAACCAAGCGGTGCAGGCACCTATCGAGGTCGGGAACCCCGGTGAAGCACGGTCAGCTCTGCACCTTGGCCAACTGGTCGAGGATCGCCGGGCGCAGGCGACCCTTGTGGTCGGTGACACCCAGGCGTTCCAGCAGGACCTTGAAGTCGTGGGGCCGGCTGGCGGCGGCGTTGGCGGCCTCGAGGGTGATGAGTTCCTTCTGCACCAGGTCGGCCAGGGCCTGATCGAAGGTCTGCATACCGTAGTAGCGGCCCTCGGCCAGCAACTCGGTGATCATCGAGGTGGACTCGGGGTCCATGATGCAGTCACGGATGCGCCCGGTGGTGATCATGACCTCGACCGCCGCCACCCGCCCCTCGCCGTCCCCCGAGGCGATGAGACGCTGCCCCAGGATCCCCTTGAGGGCCGAGGCCAGCGTCGAGCGGACCTGCCGCTGCTGCTGATAGGGGAAGAACTCCACCACCCGGTTCACGGTCTCGGCCGCGTCGGTGGTGTGCAGGGTGGAGAGCACCAGGTGCCCGGTCTCCGCCGCCTGCAGGGCGGTACTGACCGTCTCCTGGTCCCTCATCTCGCCGACCAGGATCACATCGGGGTCCTGACGCAACGCGGCCCTCATGGCCGAGGCGAAGGACTTGGAGTCCAGGCCTATCTCCCTCTGGTTCACCGACGCCCGGCGATCCCGGTGGAGGATCTCGATGGGGTCCTCGATGGAGACTATGTGGCACGACCGGGTCCGGTTGATGTGGTCGATCATGGCCGCCAGGGTCGTGGTCTTGCCCGAACCGGTCGGACCGGTCACCAGCACCAGGCCGCGGGTCTCCTCGGCCAGCTTGCGTACCACCGGGGGCAGGTTCAGGTCGTCGATGGTCGGCACGGAGAACGTGACGTGCCTCATGACCATGCCCACCGAGCCCCGCTGGCGGAAGACGTTCACCCGGAAGCGCCCCACACCGGGGCGGGAGCAGGCGAAGTCGGCGTCGTTGGCCTCCTCGAACTTCTCGATGACGCTCAGGGGCGCCACCTCGGCCAGGATCGCTCCCAGCTCACCGTGCTCGATACGAGGCCAGCTCTCCGCCACCATCAACTCGCCGTCGACCCTGATACGGGGTTTGGCGCCTTCCTTGAGATGGAGGTCCGAACCACCGGCATCGACGACGCCCTGCAGCAATTTGTCGAATCGGTCCAAGTCCACGTCATCCGATCGGCGCGGTGCTGTCGATCCTGAAGGGCTCCGCAGGGGCGATCGGAGGATGATTCACCCTTGGAGAACTTCTCAGTTTTCGATGGCGGGGTCGGTGTCCCGGTATGTTCGGGCCGTCGGCCGGCACCTTCGGGGACCTTGGGGGAGATGATGGATCCGGATTCAAACGGGGTACAGCGCACGACGGTGACCACCTCGGACATGGAGTTCACCTGCCTGGAGGCGGGCAGCGGCCCCCTGGCCCTGTGTCTGCACGGCTTCCCCGACAGCGCCATGACCTGGAGACACCTGCTTCCGGCCCTGGCCGAGGCGGGCTTCCACGCCGTCGCCCCCTGGATGAGGGGCTACTCCCCCACCCCGGTGGCCCCCGACGGCTGGTACCAGACCGGTGTCCTCGGTCGTGACGCCTGTCGCCTGCACGAGGCCCTCGGCGGCGGTGACGACGCCGTCATAATCGGCCACGACTGGGGGGCCGCGGCCACCTACGTGGCCGCCAACCACGACCCCGACCGCTGGCGCCGGGTCGTGACCCTGGCCGTTCCGCCCTCGGGGGCGCTCGGTGACGCCTTCTTCCGCTACCGCCAGATCCGGCGGTCCAGCTACATGTTCATCTTCCAGAGTCCCCTGGCGGAGATGATCGTCCCCGCCAACGACTGGGAGTTCATCAGGGGACTGTGGTCCGACTGGTCCCCCGGCTACGACGCCGGGGACGACGTCGACCACGTGATCGACGCCCTGTCCCCCGAGGGTCACCTGTCCGCCGCTCTGGGCTACTACCGGGCCCAGTTCCAGCCCGAACTCCAGTCACCGGAGCTGGCCGACTGGCAGGCCGCAGCGGGGGGAGCCCCCTCCCAACCCACCCTCTACCTGCACGGCGTGGAGGACGGATGCATGGGGGTGGAGCTGGTCCGGGGGCGCACCGACATCCTGGGGGAGGGATCACAGATGAAGCTGATCGAGGGCGCCGGACACTTCCTGCATCTGGAGGCACCCGAAGAGGTCAACGGCCTGATCGTGGAGTGGTTGTCATGAGTACTCCGCCGCCCCTGACCGACGGCCTCACCGTCGTGGTGAAGAGAGAGTGCGAGTGCTGCGCCATGGTGGCCCCCGTGCTGGCGGAGTTGTCGGGGAAGGTCCCCCTGAGCGTCTATGTGCAGGACGACCCCGATTTCCCCCCCGGGGTCGATGCCATCGACGACACCGACCTGGCGTTCTCCTGGCATCACGACATCGAGACGGTTCCGACCGTCATCCGTGTCGTCGACGGTGAGGAGGTCGACCGCACCGTCGGCTGGTCCCGCCCGGAGTGGGAGCGTCTCACCGGAATCGACGACCTGGCCCCCGACCTCCCCGTGATGAGGCCGGGGTGCGGGTCCATGTCGGTCGACCCCGACCTGGTCGACGGCCTCAGGGTGCGCCACGGTGGGGACCGCATCGTCTCCCGCCAGGTGGAGCTGGCCTCCCTCGAGGACGAGTTCGAGGCCATGTACGACCGGGGGTGGAGCGACGGCCTTCCCCTCGTTCCGCCCACCCGCGAGCGGGTCATGGCCATGCTGGAGGGCACCGACCGCGATCCGGCCGACGTCGTCACCCTCGTGCCCCCCGATCTGGTCGAGTGCAGTGTGGAGAAGGTCGCCGTGAACGCGGTGATGGCCGGCTGCCGGCCCGAGTACCTGCCGGTGGTCCTCACCGCCCTGGAGACCGTCTGCACCGACGAGTTCAACATGCACGGGCTGCTGGCCACCACCATGCCCGCCGGTCCCGTCCTGGTCGTGAACGGGCCCGTCCGGGAGGCCATCGGGATGAACTGGGGACGCAACGCCCTGGGCCAGGGCAACCGGGCGAACCTCACCATCGGCCGGGCGGTTCAGCTCATCGTCCGCAACGTGGGCGGAGGACGCCCCGGAGAGATCGACCGCGCCGCCCACGGCCATCCGGGGAAGCTCTCGTTCTGTTTCGCCGAGGACGAGGCCGGCTCTCCCTGGGAACCGCTGTGCACCGACTTCGGACTGGCGGCCGGAACCGACAGCGTCACCGCCTTCGCCGGTGAGGGGGTCCGCTGCATAGTCGACCAGCTGTCCCGCGATCCCGAATCCCTGGCCCGCACCTACGCGGTGAACATCGCGGCGATGATCCATCCGAAGCTGGCCCTGGCCTTCGACGCCATGCTGGTGATCGGGCCCGAACACGCCCGGGTGTTCGCCGAGGCCGGCTGGACCCGCGACCAGCTCCGGGAACGGGTGATCGAGTTGGGGAAGCGCCCCGGGGCCGAGCTGGTGCGGGGAGCCGGGGGCATAGCGGAGGGCCTGCCGCCGGAGTTCGCCGAGGCCGAGGCCATCCCCAAGCTGGGTCCCGACGGACTCCGCATCGTGCACGCCGGGGGCGGTGCCGGGCTCTTCACCCAGCTCATCGGGGGCTGGGTGAACGGCGCCACCGGCAGCCAACCCGTCTGCCGGGCCATCACCTGAGAGATTCCGGGCGGTACCGCCCCCGGGCCATTACCTGAGAACACCCCGGGGGAATCAGCGCGGGTCAGTCCCAGATGTCGTCCCCGTAGGGGTAGTGCCGTTCGGGAGCGGCGGCCTTCTTCCAGACCATCACCTTGCGGCGGAAGAAGCAGACCTCCTCCTCCCGCTGGTTGAACGCCCGGGTCTCCACGGTCACCACGCCGCGGTCGTCGCGGGACTTCGACTCCCTCTTGTCGATCACCTTGGTGACGGCGTAGATCGTGTCGCCGTGGAACGTCGGCTTCTGATGCCTGAGGGTCTCGACCTCCAGGTTGGCGATGGCCGCACCGCTGACGTCGGGGACGCTCATACCCAGCACGAGTGAGTAGACCAGGTTCCCCACCACCACGTTCTTGCCGTGGACGGTCTCGTTCTCGGCGAACCACCGGTTGGTGTGCAGCGGATGGTGGTTCATGGTC
>DRKF01000156.1 GCA_011051915.1 Acidimicrobiales bacterium
CCGGCGCCGACCCGGGAGAGGAGACCTGCCATGACGATGACAGCCCACGAATGCTTCAGTCGCTCGGTACCGGAGGCGGACCGCAAGTTCGTCGAAGCGGCGCAGTACGCCGGCGCCCATGTCGAGAGCTTCGCCCATCCGCTGACCGACCCCGCGGGGGAGACCCTCCACACCTCGGTGGCGTGGATCGGCCCCCGCGACGCCACCGAGGTGGCCCTGTACACCTCGGGCACCCACGGCAACGAGGGCTGGGCCGGGTCGGCCATCCAGATCGACTCCCTGCGACGGGGCGCCTTCTCGGAGCTGCCCGCCGACCGGGCGGTGATGCTGATCCACCTGGTGAACCCATGGGGATGCGCGTGGGGGTGCCGGGAGAACGAGGAGAACCAGGACCTGTTCCGGGACTTCATCTACTACCGACCCGAGGACCGCTACGACGACAGCGCGTACACCCAGGAGATGTACGAGGCCACGACCCTGCGGTCCTACGACGACGAGGAGGTGGATCGCTCCAACCGCGAGATCGGGCGACTGGTCCAGGAGATGGGCCTGGCCGAGCTGATCGGCATCCTGAGGAGAGGACAGTGGCGCTACCCCGACGGCCTGTTCTTCAACGCCGGCGGCCGGTCGTGGTCGTTCCGCCTGTATCGCGACCTCGTCGTCCGCTACCTCGGGCACGCCCCACGGGTGCTCGGCCTGGACATCCACACCGCGTTCGGTCGCTACGGCGAGGGCCTCGTCTACCTGGAGAACTCCGACAACGAGGCCAAGCGTCGCCTGCTGGCCGAGATCTACGGCGAGGACCGGCTCTTCGTGGGCGGATCCGACCCGGCGATCCCCGCCCACGCCTTCTTCCCCTACGAGATCGGACGCCTCTTCGTGCCGGGCCTCGAGCTCGTCGGCACCGCGGTCGAGTTCGGGACCGTCGACCTCGACGACCCCGTCGGCGTGATGCGCTACGTGAACTACCTGTTCAACCGCGGTGATCCGTCGAATCCCGAACGCCCCGATCTCCTCGAGCAGTACGCCCGCTTCGTGTATCCCGACGAGGACGACTGGCGCGAGATGGTGACCGCCCGTGGCCGAGAGGTCGTCGACCAGACCCTCGCCGGCGTGTCAGAGCTGCGCAATCACCGGCTCCCCTCGCCGGTGGCAGCGGAACCGGCGAAGAGGACCGCGGTATCGGACCGCCCGTGACCCTTCCGGTGGCGTGAACGAGGAGAGAGGGCGGACCACGACATGCCGACTGTGACCGTGAACGGCGTCGATCTCCACTATGAGCGAACGGGGAACGGCCCGGTGACGATGGTTCTGGTTCACGGCGGGTTCTCCTCGCACACCACCTGGAGTGTGGTGGCGCCGCTCCTCGCCGAGTCCGGAGGCGTGCTGGCCTACGACCGGCGGGGACACAGCCGCAGTGGGCCACCCCGCGGGAACATCACCGTGGGCGCCCACGTGGCGGATCTGGTCGGACTGATCGAGGCGGTGAGCACCGGCCCGGTGTGGGTGGTGGGCACCTCGTACGGCGCCCATGTCGCCCTGCGTCTGGCCGGCAGTCGTCCCGAACTGGTGCGCGGGATCGTCGCCCACGAGCCGGCGTTGCTCCTGTCGCTGATAGCGGCCGACCCCGATCACGGGCACCTGGCTGACGATCTGAGCCGCAGGGAGCGCACGGTGGCCGAGCAGATCTCCCGGGGCGACCACGAGGCAGCGGTCCGCCAGTTCGTCGACACCGTCCTCGGACCCGGAACGTGGGACCTGCTGCCGGTGGAGCGGCGGGAGACGCACATCGAGAACGCCCCGGCCGTCCTCGAGGAGATATCGGACCCGGATCGCAACGACTTCGACCTGGGGACCCTGATCCGGTTCCCGAAGCCGGTGCTGCTCACCCGCGGCGAGCAGAGCCCGGCTTTCTTCGTCCCCGCCATCCGAAGGTTCGAAGCCGCCCTGCCCCACGCCGAGGTCGTGACCTTCCCGGGCGCCGGGCACGCCCCGCACCTGACCCACCCCGACGCCTACGCCCGTGTGGTCTCCGACTTCGTCCGAGAACACGGGGGCTGACCGCCGACCCGTGACCAACCCCGCGCCCACTGGGTGCTGATCGCGCCAGCCCCGATGGTGCACGCAACGACCGGGTCAGGTCGATTGCCGCCAAGATCTCCATCACTCCACTGCCGTTCACCAGGTGGACCGTCTCCGGCCCACCTCGTCGGGTTTGCGCATGTACTCCCACAGGACCTACTTGGTCGTGGAATGTCCTCGGGGACTCAGCAGCAGGGCATACAACTCTGGAGATCGCGGCCAGCCCCCTCGAACAACCGCCTGCATGGCCCCATGGGAGGGTTCCGATGCACCGAGGGCTTGCCGGCGATCGGCTGGGTCACAGCCGCCGCAGACAGCGCTCATAGTGGGGCCGGAATCGCTCCGGTGGACGAGTCCTGCCGATAGGGCCCCTTGCCGCGGCCTACAGCAGGTTCAGGCTTCCCTGGCGGTAGCCCCGGGGGTCGATCTCATAGGTCCGGAATCCGGCGGCGGTCACCAGCTCGGCCAGGTTTCCCGATTCCGCCTCCCGGTGGAGGTCGGCTATGAGTTCTGGCTCCACCTCTATTCGCACCTTCTCGCCCAGGTGGCGGGCCCTCACCTGTTCGAAACCGAGGGACCGGAGGTGCTGCTCGACGGTGTCGACCGCCCTCAGGCGCTCCATGGTGACCTCGGTCCCCACCGGCAGGCGGGAGCTCAGACAGGCCAGGGCCGGCTTGTCCCAGGTGGGCAGGCCGAGTTGACGGGCCAGATCCCTGATCTCCCGCTTGCCGACGCCGCACTCCAGCAGGGGGCTCACCACCCCCTTCTCGTGGGCGGCGACCATCCCGGGGCGGTGGTCGCCGGTGTCGTCGGCGTTGGCCCCGTCGAGCACCACGGCCAGGTCTTCGGCCTCCGCCATCCGGTGACACACGTCGTACAGCTCGCTCTTGCAGTGGTAGCAGCGGTCGCCGGAGTTGGCGACGTAGAGGGGGTTGTCCATCTCGTGGGTGTCGGCGAACACCAGCTCGGCGCCGATGCGCTCGGCCGTCCGTCGGGCCTCGGTGGCCTCGCTGGGGGCCACGCTGGGCGAGATACCGGTGATGGCCAGGACCCTTCCCGATATGGCCCGGTTGGCGATGGCCAGCACCAGGGTGGAGTCGACCCCACCGGAGAAGGCCACCGCGGCGCTGGGGAACGGCTCCAGGAAGCTCTCGAGCCGGGCCAGGGTCTGCTCGGGGGTCACTGCTGGGCCCCGGCGCTGTCGGAGCCGCGGTCAGCGGGGGAGAGATGCTCGAGGGCCGCGGCGTGGGCGGTGGCCAGAACCGTCTTGACCGGAACCCCGGCCTCGGCGGCCAGCACCAGGCACTCGTCGTACTCGGGCGAGGCGTTCACCACCACATCGTCCAGAAGTCCCAGCTTCACCTCCACCTCCCCCCAGGGGGTGTCGACGGTGACCACCCGGCGGTCGAGCACCGTGCGGGACTCGGTCCGGTGGCGGACCCCCAGGGTGGAGGTCTCGGTGAGGACGATGCGGGTCAGCTCGGCCTCGTCGGCCGGGCGGGCCAGGACCGTCAGCAGGGTGCCGGGACGCTGCTTCTTCATCTGGATCGGGGTGGTGAACACATCGAGGGCCCCGGCCCCGAGCAGCAGATCGGTAACCCGTCCGTACACCCGGGGGTCGAGGTCGTCGATCGAGCACTCCAGGACCGACACCACCCGGGCCTCCTCGCCCGCCCCGCCCCCGGCGTGGTCGCTCCGGCCCGGGGGTCCGGGTTCGACCGGCTCAAGACGCAGAACCCTCAGGGCATTGGGTCGATCGGGAACGGTGGCCGTACCCAGACCGGTGCCGGTGCCGGTGATGGTGGCGTGCGCGGGGCGGGAGTCGTCGCGGCACAGGGTGGCCACGATGGCGGCTCCGGTGGGGGTCACCGTCTCGATCCGGGCGGGAACGGCCACGGTCTCGAATCCCTCCAGCAGGCGGGCCGTCGCCGGGGCGGGCAGGGGAAGGATCCCGTGCTGGGTCCGAACGGTTCCCGCGCCGACGGGGACGCGGGAACACGACATGGTTGCGATGCCCAGGTGGTCCACCAGGAGGGCGAAGACCACGAAGTCGGCGATGGAGTCCATCGCCCCGACCTCGTGGAA
>DRKF01000157.1 GCA_011051915.1 Acidimicrobiales bacterium
GAACAACGCGTCGCCGTCCATCGAGGTGTGGGCGGGATCCACCCTCCGGGCTATTCCGGTGTGGGCCAGATCGGCGACCCGGCAGGCGGCCGGCTTGTTGAGGGCCCCGTTGGTGACCACCACCCCGATGACCGTGTTGGAGGCCGCCTCCTCACTCAGGCTGCCCCACTCCGCCCGGCCCACGGGAACACCGTCGGCGTCGTACAGACGGTGCGGGGGATGCTCGGGATACCGGGGATAGGAGTCGGGGGCCCGTGAACCGGCGACGACCCGTCCGTCGGGGCCGTACACGCTGCCGAAGGCGTTGACCGCCATGAGGGCCGACACCGTGAGTTCGCCGGAGGCGACGGTGGCCCACCCCTGGCCTCCCTTGGACCCCCATGCCCGACCCCCCTCCTTGCCGACGGTGCAGCCCGTACCCACCCCCACCGATCCCTGGGGCGGATCGTCGGCTTCGGCCGCCTCGCATGCGGCCCGGCCGTCCTCGGCGGAGAGGCGACGCTGGTCGGGGCTCTGTATGTCCATGACCACCGCCGCGCCCACGATCGGGAAGCGTCCTCCGGGCAGCTCGAGGCCGATGCCGTTCTCGACGCACCAGTCCACGACACCGTCGGCGGCCCGGAGTCCGAACAGCGAGGACCCGCAGAGAACGATGGCGTGGGCGGTGTGGTTGGCGGACCCCACCGACAGCACTGCGCTCTCCCGGGTGCCGGGGGCTCCGCCCCTGACCGCGAACCCCACCGTCGAGTCGCCGGGCGGCAGAACCACCGTGCATCCGGTGTGGTTGGCGGTGTCGGTGAAGCAGCCGACCTTCAGTCCCTCTATCCCCAGGGCCGTCATCTCGTCTCCCAGGGTCGGATCCGGGTGGCGGTTCGCCCGGCCATCTCCCGGGCGGAGTCGGCTTCCTCGATCCGTCCCAGTCCGGTCAGGGCCCGGGCCCGTTCACGATGGAACCACGGGATCGACGGCCGGGAGCGGATTCGGGCCCCCAGGATCGCCGACTCGGTCAGATGATCCCCGGCCCGCCGGGCGGCGTCCCAGTGGAGCAGACCGAACAGGTCGCGCTGGGCGTGGCTGCCCCCGATGCTCTGCAACCGGGGGAGCACGGTCGTCAGCCCCTCCAGACTGGTCCGCCACTGCCCGGTCGCGTGGGCCAGAAGGGCTCGGGCAGCGGGAACGGCCACCTCGGCCCAGGCCTCACGGACGAAGGGGTCACAGGTCCCGGCGTGGTCCTCGATGTTGGAAAGGAGCAGTCGGGCCTCCTCGAGGTGGCCGGCCCGGGCCAGGCCGTAGAGATAGTGGAGGTCCAGGAAGGGTTCGACGTGGTCACCGGTGCGGGAGTCGAGGTAGCCGGCCACCTCCTCCCAGCGGTCGCCCACGTCGACGTCGCGGACCTCCAGACGGGCCAGGAGGGCGACCGCCCCTATCTGGTCCTGGCTGTAGGTCGGCAGGACCGGCCATACGTGGCGGTCGTAGATCTGCAGGGCGATCTCCGGTTCGTCCCGGTCGAGATGGAAGACCGCCGTGTGCCACCAGTTGTGGGTGTACATGAAGGAGTTGCAGTCGGCCCAGGTGTCGGAGAGGGAGTGCATCCACTCCACCCCCTCCTGGAGGCGACCGCCCGAGTCGAGGCAGTGGGCCACGGCGTGGTGGGCCCAGGGCTCGCGCCTCTGCATCGAGGTGGCCAGACGGCCCTCCCGCTCGGCCATGGCCATCTGGCGGGTCTGCTCCAGGGCGAAGGCGTACATACCGTGGGCGTAGGCGCGGTCGTCGTTGTGGTCGATCACGCTCTCGATCATCTGGAGCATGCGACCCGTGTCACCCCGGTTGAAGGCGTGGTACTGCCCGAACTTGACCGACACCAGGTCCCGGGGCCACCGCGCCGCTATCTCCTCGTGGGCGGCCATGGCCGCGTCGTAGCGACACCGGGCCCAGGCCTCGACACCCTCATGGGTGAGTCGCTCGCGTGGGGTCGCCGAGTCCAGATGGGGACGAGCGGCCGCCAGCTGGTCGGAGGCCAGTCGGCGGGAGCCCGGCGATTCGTCGAAGAGATGGAGGGCGGCGGCCAGGGACCGGGCCATCACGCAGCCGGGATCCGCCTCGACCCCGTCCAGTATCCGTGGGGCGTCGAGGCCGTAACCCAGGAACGACTCGCCGAAGGCGTCGATCGCCGCCATGGTGGCCGGTGAGTCGGTGGCCACCTCCAACCCCTGGCTGTCGATCATTTCGGCTCTCCTCTCAGCGTCCCCGGTATCTCGTCCCGGGTGTCCCTTTCCGGGTGTGCCCCCCGACCATGGTTCGGTGCCCGGCCCCCGAGGTTCGCCGGGTCGGTACCAGGCGCGCCTAGAGCGGAGGTTCGAAACGCCCGTCGACCGCGGTCCAGCCGCCGTCCACGAACAGAATCGTGCCGGTCACGAAGCTGGCGGCATCCGACGCCAGGTACACGATGGCTCCGGTCTGCTCCTCGGGGCTGGACCAGCGGCCCAGGGCGCTGATGTCGGAGTAGGCCCGGTACCAGTCGGGGTCGGCCTTGATGGGGGCGGTGAGGGGGGTCTCGACCACCCCTGGTCCCACCGCATTGACCCTCACGCCCATCGGACCCAGTTCGGCCGCCAGGGTCTTGACCATCAGCAGGGTGCCGGCCTTGGTGGCGGCGTACACCCCCTGGCCCGGTTCGACGGTCTGGGAGCGGACCGAGCTCAGCACGACGATGGACCCCCGACCCTGGTCGGCCATGTGGCGACCGGCCACCCTCAAGGCGTTGAACGTGCCCTTCAGGTTCAGATCGACCACCCGGGAGAACTCCTCCTCGGTCATGTCCAGCAGGCGCTTGCGGACGTTGATCGAGGGGGTGCACACCATGATCTCGATGTCGTCACCGTCTCCGGCGAAGAGGGCCTCGACGGAATCGGCGTCGGTGATGTCGGCGGCGGCGGAGGTGGCGTGGCCCCCCTGGGCGACGATGGCCCGGGCCACCTCGGCGGCCCGATCGGCGTTCAGGTCGGCGCAGAGAACGTCGGCGCCGTGGGCGGCGAGAGCCTGGGCCGCGGCCTCACCGATGCCGGAACCGGCACCGATCACCACCGCCTTCTTGCCCGAGAGGTCGAAGAGGCTGCGATATTCCGCCAGAGTCGTCATGGGCCGTTTCCTGATCTCGGGGTGTCGAACTGCGGTCCAGATGTTATGCCCCGGTGGCGGAGTGGTAGAAC
>DRKF01000158.1 GCA_011051915.1 Acidimicrobiales bacterium
CTGGGTGATCCGGAGTACACGCTCCTGGACGGGATCGTGGCCAAGGCCAGGGCCGATGGTGACACCAACTGGGCCTCGGTGGATTCCGTGATCGAGCACACGGCCCCGATCCAGCCGGGGAACTCCGGCGGCCCCCTGATCGACGAGAACGGTCAGGTGGTGGGGATCAACTACGCCGGCGGTGATCTGGGTGGCACGGGAACCAGTCAGTTCTTCGCCATCGGCGGTGACCTGGCTCTCCCCACCGTCGAGATACTGAAGAACGGCGACTACCTCTCCCTGGGGGTGAACGGTCAGGCGGTGGTCGACGACTCGATCGGCCTGGCCGGGATCTTCGTCTCCTCCGTCGACACGAACTCCCCGGCGGGGACGCTGGGGCTCCAGCCCGGCGACATCATCGAGGATCTCGAAGGGCTCCCGATGGCGACCGACGGCACCATGAAGGACTACTGCGACGTCCTGCAGAGCCACGCCCCGACCGACAAACTGAGGGTCGACGTCCTCCGCTTCGACGAGAATCTGAGCCTCCGCGGCGAGTTCAACGGCCGCCCCCTCTCACCGGTGGAGTCGATCGTCGACCAGCTTCCCGGCGAGGAGAGCACACCCCAGGTGGCCGCCGGCTCGGCCTACACCGACTACATGACGGTGACTGACGACACCGGCCGGATTCAGGTGAGCGTGCCGACCGACTGGGACGACCTCGACCCGACGCCGAACACCGCCGACGACGGGAGCTTCGTCGCCCCCGAACTGGTCGCGGCTCCCGATGTGGACGGGTTTCTCAGCACGTTCGACGTGCCCGGTGTCGACATCGTCGCCTGGGACCCCGACCCCACACTGACCCTCGCGGACTGGATGAACGGGGAGAACGGGGCGATGAGTCTGGATTCTCTCTGTGACCCGGCGGGTATCGAGGACTACGACGACGGCTACTTCACCGGACTCATCGGCTACTGGACCGGCTGTGGCGGCACCGACACCGAGATCGTGGCCATAGCCAGCGCTCCTCCGGACGATTCACTGGTGGTGACGGTGCTGGCCCAGCTCCTCACCCAGGCCGACTTCGACGCTCTCGACCACATAATCGCCAGTTTCACCGCAATCGCGGGTGGCACGACGACCACTGCTCCCACCACGGATGCGGGGACCGGGTACACCGACTACGTGACGATCACCGACGACACCGGCCGGTTGACGATCGACGTGCCCGTCGAGTGGGAAGCGGTGACGACGGTTCCCGCGACAGACGTGGAGGGCAATTTCGTGGCGCCCTACATAGCGGCGGCCCCCGACCTGGAGGATCTCTTCGGAACCTACGACACCCCCGGGGTCGAGTTCATGGCCTTCGAGCCCGATCCCGGGCTGACCCTGACGGACTGGCTGGACATGGTGATCTCCGACACCGGGGTCGCTTCATCGTGTATCGCCGATGACGTCGAGCCCTACGACGACGGTGTCTACACCGGGCTCACCCAGAGATGGACCGACTGCGCCGGTACCCCCACCCAGTACGTCATCATCGTCGCCGAACCGGGCGACGGGTCCGTGATCACGGTCCTGGGGGTGCAGCTGGTGACGCCGGCCGACCAGGACGCCCTGGACCGGATCATCGCCAGTTTCACCGCCAACTAGCCCGCTGTTTCGTACTCGGCGGGGCCACCATCGGTTTCGCGGCGGCCGATCTGCCGGCCGGGGTCGCGTGGCACAATGGCCGCCTTCAGGTGCGACTGCCGACCGGCGTGAGGACAGGGTGAGGAAGAGGCGATGACCCCGATGAGACCGACGGCGCTTCGATGGGCGTGACCTCCGCCGCCCCGCGATCGAAGCCCATGGGCATGTGGGCGGCGGTCTCGCTGGGGGTAGGGGCGATGGTCGGGGCGGGGATCTTCGCCCTGCTGGGTCAGGCCGGGGCCCAGGCGGGCAGCGCCGTGTGGATCTCCTTCGTGGTGGGCGGTGTCATCGCCCTGTTCAGCGGCTACTCCCTGGCGAAGCTGGGCATCCGGTACCCCTCCTCGGGGGGCCTCATCGAGTATCTCGTCCAGGGCTACGGCGAGGGATGGCTCTCGGGCTCGATGAGCGTGATGTTCTATCTCTCGGCCCTGGCCGGGATCGCCATGGTGGCCCGGACCTTTGGTGACTACGGCATCCAGCTCTTCGGGTTCGAGGGCACCCTGGCCGCCCAGCTGTTCACGGCCGGGGTGCTGATCGCCTTCACGGCGCTGAACCTGGCCGGCTCGGCCGGCGTGGCCGGGGTGGAGAAGGTCATCGTGGCGATCAAGGTGGGTGGACTGGTGGCCTTCGCCGTGGCCGCCATAGCGGTGGGTGACCCGGGACGCATGAGCCCCTCCAACTACCCGGCGGTGACCGCGGTGGCCGGCAGCATCGCCCTCACGTTCTTCGCCTTCGAGGGATTCCGGGTGATCACGAACGCGGTCGAGGACATGCCCGATCCCGACCGCGACCTGCCCCGCTCGATGACCGTGGCGATCCTGCTGGTCACGGCCCTCTACGTGCTGGTGGCGGTGGCGGTGTTCAGCGCTCTCGACGTCGACCAGGTGGCGGCGGCGAAGGACTTCGCCCTGGCCGAGGCCACCAGGCCCCTGCTCGACGGCACCGGCTTCCGTCTCATGGCCGTACTGGCCCTGCTGTCGACGGCGTCGGGGATCAACGCCGCCATGTACGCCGTGACCAACGTGACCTACACGATGGCTATCCGGGGGGAACTGCCCGAGGTCGTGAGTCGAAAGGTGTGGCGCAGCCGGGAGGGTCTGCTGGTGAGCGCGGCCATCCTGATACCGGTGGCGGTGTTCATGGACATAGGGGAGATCGCCGCCGTCGGGTCCATGGCCATCCTCTCCGTGCACGCCATGGTCCACTTCGGGCATCTGCGTCTGCTGGGGGAGACCGGGGCGTCGCGGCGGCTGGTGGTCGCAGCCCTGGTGTTCACGTCGGGCGCGGTTCTGGTGTCGCTGAAGTCGACGGTCGAGCAGTCCACCGCCGCGGTGGTGGTCCTCGTCGCCCTGCCGGTATCGGCGGTGCTGGTGGAAGGTGTCTTCCGGGCCACCCACGGCCGGGTCGTCCGGGCCCGGATCGTGGGCCGCAGGTTGGTGCCCCACCGGATTCGGGATTGACCGCGGATTGCCTTCCGATGCCCGGTACTGCACAATGTCGGGTATGCGTGAACACCACGTCGGCTGCCGTGCCGCCGGCGATCTCATTCTCGTAGTGATCTGACACACGCTCACAACCGAGCGTGTGTCCATCGACCTCCCCTCACGGGGAGGTTTTTTCGTGCCCCCACCCGATCCGACCTGGAGAGACCAGATGAGACTCACCGGTGCCCAAGCAATGGTCAAGAGCCTGGAGATGGCTGGCGTGGAGGTCATGTTCGGGCTTCCGGGTGGGGCCACCCTGCCGGTGTACGACCCGATCCTGGAGTCCCCCATCCGCCATGTGCTCGTGCGCCACGAGCAGGGAGCGGGCCACATGGCCCAGGGCTACGCCCACGTGACCGGAAGGCCCGGCGTGGTTCTGGTGACCAGCGGTCCGGGAGCCACCAACATCGTGACACCACTGTGCGACGCCTACATGGACTCGATTCCCATGGTGGCCATAACCGGCCAGGTCGCCACGGGTTCGATAGGCACCGACGCCTTCCAGGAGTGTGACACCGTCGGGATAACCCGGTCGGTCACCAAGCACAACGAGCTGATCACCGACCCCGCCGACATCCCCCGACTGGTCAGGGAGGCCTTCCACATCGCCTCCACCGGCCGTCCGGGCCCGGTGTTGCTGGACCTGCCCAAGGACGTCGCCAACGCCGAGATGGAGTGGTACTGGCCCGAGGAGGTCTCCCTCCCCGGCTACAAGCCGAACCTCAAGGGCCATCCCCTCAAGATCAAGCAGGCGGCCGCCCTCATCAGGGAGGCCGAGCGACCGGTCATCTACGCCGGTGGCGGCATACTCAAGGCCCGGGCGGTGGAGGCCCTGGCCGAGCTGGTGGACCTCACCGGTATCCACGTGGTCACCACTCTCATGGCCCGGGGGGCGTTCCCCGACGACCACGAACTCTGCCTGGGAATGCCCGGCATGCACGGCAACTACACCGCCATCACCGCCTTCCAGCAGTGTGATCTCCTCATCGCCCTGGGCTCCCGCTTCGACGACCGCGTCACCGGTGACCCGGCCCACTTCGCCCCCGGGGCCAAGGTCATCCACGTGGACATCGACCCGGCCGAGCTGGGCAAGGTGCGGCGCCCCGACGTGCCGATCGTCGGCGACTGCCGGATCGTGATCGATCAGCTCATCGAGAGGCTCAAGCGGGACGGTCCCAGCGCGGTGGACCGGTCGGCCTGGAAGTCAACCGTGAGCGGATGGCAGGAGAATCATCCCCTCCGCTACGAGCAGGCCCCCTCGGGTCATCCCCTGAAACCCCAGTACGTGCTGGAGAAACTCAGGGACGGTTCGCCCGAGGACACGATCGTGGTCTCCGGTGTGGGGCAGCACCAGATGTGGGCCAGCCAGTTCTGGCGCTTCAACCATCCCTACACCTGGGTCAACAGCGGAGGGCTGGGAACCATGGGCTTCGCCGTTCCCGCCGCCATCGGCGCCAAGGTCGGCCACCCCGATCAGACCGTCTGGGCGGTCGACGGTGACGGTTGCTTCCAGATGACGGCCCAGGAGCTGATCACCGCCACGGCGGAGAACATCCCCATCAAGGTGGCGATCCTGAACAACTCCTACCTCGGGATGGTGAGGCAGTGGCAGGAGCTGTTCTTCGACGAGAGGTACTCAGCGGTGTACCTGTCGCCCGATCATCCCGACTACGTGAAGTGGGCGGAGTCGATGGGGTGTGTGGGTATCAGGGTGGAATCGGCGGAGGAGGTCGAGGCGGCGATCGCCAAGGCCAACTCGATCAACGACCGGTCCGTGGTGATCGACTTCCGGGTCGA
>DRKF01000159.1 GCA_011051915.1 Acidimicrobiales bacterium
CCGAGTCCGGCTCCGACGATGCGAACCAGACCCACCACGGCCAGAACCAGACCGGCGGCGATTCGGAACGATTCGTGGTCGATTCTCCCCCACTGCAGGAGAGGTCCGGTGATCCAGGCGAGGAGAGCCGCCACCGCTATGAGGGAGCCACCCGCCCGGATCACGAGCTGCCGGCGTTGCTCGGGGGCCAGGCGGGCCAGGGCGGCTGGCACCCGGACCCAACCAACCGAGACGGCGATGGTGAGGATGAGTCTGAAGGTCACGGTTCGGCACCTCGTCGGGGACGGGACAGAGCAGCCATCGGCAGGGGACGACCCTGGGGATCGGCGGAATCGAACACCCCGATGATCGCCGCCAGGGCCGAGATCGAATGCTGCTGGTCGTCGATCTGGGTCACGTCCCGTCGGAACCAGGCGCCCGCCTCCTCCGGAGGTACCCCCTCCCCGGGACGCACCTGGCGCTTCACCATCAGCCCGGCGACGCACATGAGGCGCTGTTCCAGTTCGGCTCGGACCGGAGTCAGCGATTCGACCCTGGGTGACACCCGCCACAGGGCCGCGGTCCCCTCGCCCATGGCTCCCACGCCGGCCCCCAGGGCCTGGTCCCGGCGAATGAAGCTCTGCAGCCCCGACGTCCTCCGCTGGGACTCGACCCGGCTCATCAGGGCCATGTCCCCGGCGAGGCGCCGCAGGTACTCTCGCTCGCCCGGGTCCGGGGTCCTGTCCAGGGCGTCGAATCCGTAGGCCGCCCAGTGGTCGGGAAGCCGAAGGATGTAGCCCTCCTTGGCTCTCCGGCCCTCGACGATGTACCTCCCGGTGAGGGAGGCGGCGTCGGCCCAGCCCTCGGAGGGGAACTCCTGGTCCAGCAGCGCCAGGGCCCAGAAGGTCTCGCCGGTGGCGAAGGGGCCGTAACGATCCGGAACCGGTTGTCCGGTGGTGCGGTCCCAGAAGGCCCGGACCGCACCGTCGGACTCCTGCTGGGACCGGAGGAAGCGGCCGGCGGACCTCATGGTCGAATCGAGGTCGTGGCGGCCGGTCAGGCGCCTCCGGTACACCATCGAACTGACCATCAGCGCCGTGGCGCCGGTGCGGACACCGAAGCCAGGTGCGGTGAACGCCACCGAATCGTCGATCTGGATGAGGTTCGCCAGCATGTAGTCCAGACCCGACTCCGCCGTACGGACCCAGGGGTCGTCGGGAGTGGCGGCGGCGCTGTACAGGGAGCTGACCATGCCGGCGTGGCGGATGAGGTTGTAGGTGCCCAGATCGGTTTCGGTCGACCGGTCGTAGCGATACAGGAAGGTGCCGTCGGGGCGGAGGTTCGCCGTGGCCCAGGATGTGGCGTCGTGAAGCGCCGCCTCGACCTGTTCGCGGGTGACCGGGGGACAGTCCTGGGGCGGCACGAGTCCCACCCTGAACGCCGTCACCCCGAGGATCCAGGCCGCGAGATGTCGCATCCAGCGGTTACGGAGCAACGTCATCGGCGGCACCATAGTCCGGTCCGGGAGCCCCGCGGTCGACGAAACGGGTTACGGAGCGGCGGCGTCGGCGGCACAATTGTCCGGTCCGGGAGCCCCGCGGTCGACGAAACGGGTTACGGAGCGGCGGCGTCGGCGGCACAATTGTCCGGTCCGGGAGGCCCGCGGTCGACGAAACGTGCTCAGCGCGGGAGGATTGGCCCATGGACACCGGAGCGGGGCCCGAGACGGTGGGACGAGGGGCCGCTCCATCGCGCCGTGTGGCCCTGGTGATCACCCTGGCGGTGACCCTGGTGGTGCTCTCCCCCGCCCTGCTGGGTCGCAGCGATGATTTCCCACTGTCGACGTTCCCCATGTTCTCGCGCGCCGTTGCGCCGGTCGGGGGTATCGACACCGTGGTCGGATTCACCGCCTCCGGGGGACTCGTCCGGCTTCCTCCCGAGATCGTGGCGGGCACCGATGAGGTCATAGTGGCCGGGTCGGTGGTCACTCGCGCCGTGGCCGGAGGGCCGGAAGCCTCGTCGCGGCTCTGCGAGGCGGCGGCGGGCCGGCTGACCACCGATGGGTCGGAGCGCTACACCGCTGTCGTCCGGCTGGAGGTGCGCAGCGAGACCTACGACGCGATCGGCTGGTTCCAGGGCGACCGGACCCCCGTCTCGATCGTGGTCCGCTCCCGCTGCGTGGTTTCCCCGTGACCCGGGTGGTGGGGACCCGTCCCCGAGAGGACCTCGACCGGGGCACCCCGGCGGGCGGCGAGGGGTGGTTCGAGCGCTGGTGCGGAGATGCCCCGGCCGAACGACTGGCCGCGGTGAGGATACTGAGCTTCGGTTTCGCACTCGTCTATCTGTTGATTCGCATTCCATCGGTGCTGGCGGTGGCTCGTCTCGAGAGCTCCCGCTTCGTGCCGGCCGGACCGGTGGCGGTACTCTCCCACCCCCTGAGCCGGTCCTCACTGCTGATTCTGCTCGCGGTAACTGTGGTGGCCCTGGCGGGAGCCACGCTGGGATTTCGCTGGCGCCTGAGTGGGCCCGTGGCCGCTGTCGGCGTGCTCTGGCTGCTGAGCTACCGCCTGAGCTGGGGTCAGGTGCTCCACACCGAGAACCTCCTGGTGTTGCACCTGCTGATCCTCGCCGCATCTCCCGCTGCCGACGCCCTGGCCCTCGATTCCCGCCATCGGCCGGCAGCCCGGGCCAACGCCCGGGGGTGGGTCTACGGCTGGGTGCTTCAGCTCATGGGGCTGGTGACCGTGCTGGGCTACGTGGTGGCCGGATACGCCAAGCTGCGCAACGGCGGCCTGGACTGGCTCAGCGGTGATGTGCTCAGGAGCCACATCGCGCTGGACAACCTGCGCAAGGCACTCTACGAGGAGCCCTACAGCCCCCTCGGCGGCTGGCTGACCCGCTACGGGTTCCTGTTCGCCCCGATGGCGTGGGGGGCCATGGTGCTGGAGCTTGGAGGTGTTCTCGCCCTGTGGCGGGGGCCGCTCCGGCGCCTCTGGGTGTGGGCCATGTGGTCGTTCCACCTGGCGGTGCTGGCCCTCATGGCGATCGTGTTCCCCTACCAGTTGAGCGGTATCGCCTTCGCCTCTTTCTCCCGCCCCGAGAAGCTGTTGGCGTCGGGCCACCGGGCCCTGGCCCAGGCCACCGGTCGCCCGGACGCGTGAGGGCCCCGCGACCCACCGGTCGCCCGGACGCGTGAGGGCCCCGCGACCCACCGGTCGCGGGGCCCTCACCGGGGAGTTCCCGATCGGTCCGAGAGGGTCCTAGCTGCCCAGTTCGGCCATGCGTTCCAGGGAGATGTCGCAGGCGCCGAGGGCGTCGAAGATGAAGCTGGGATCGGCCTGCACGTCGTCGGGGTTGATGTTGGAGAAGTCGAGCTCCCCGATGATGCACTCGGCCTCGTCCTGGGTGAACCCGGTCTGGACCAGGCCGGCCACCATCTGCTCCCCGATCGTGGCCGCCGCCGAGCCACCGGTACTGCCCGAGTCGGTCGATCCGGAGGCCTCGGAGGTGTCGGGGGCGGCACCGCTGTCGGTCCCCGAACCGGAGCCGGAGCCGTCCGACGAGCCGGTGTCGATACCGCACACGTTGGCCATGTACTCGTCGATGTTGTCGCTGGCCTGGTCCATGGCCGGCTGGTCCAGGACGGCGGGATCCAGCTTCGTGATGTCGTAGTCGACGCTCTCGAGCTCCTTCTTCAGGTCCTTCATACCCGAGAGGATCGTGTTGATGTCGCTCTTGATCTCGTCGGGAGCGCTCTTCGCGGCCTGCTCCATCCGGGGCATGACCTCGTCGAACAGGCGCTTGAACTGCTGGTCGAAGGAGAGGTCGGCGGCGTCGATCTCGTCGGTCAGGTCGTTTATCTCTCGCGACTGGGTACAGAAATCGGCCCCCGAGGCCGAGCCTCCGGAGTCGGAGCTGTCACCGCAGGCGGCCAGGATGACCACCATGGCGACGATGATTGCCAGGAGCTTCTTCATGGGTTTGTTCGTCCATTCGGTTTCGCGGATAGGGGTGACCCCAAGTACGACAGTCGGCCTCGGGCCGGGAATCTTCAGTATGGGGTCGAGCCGTTATCGCCCTCGCGCACCGGGTCGACCCGATGCCGGAACGTCGCCCCGTCGATGTCCTGCGGCACCGCCCCATCGTGGCGCCGAGGGGATTCTCAGTCGGTCTCCTCGGGTGGGACCACCGTCGGGTCGAAATCGGCTCCCCATATCAGGGCGGCGTCCACCAGTTCGTGCCTCTGCAGGTAGCTCGAGACGAAGGCCTGGATCGTGGCCCCGGCGGGAAGGGCCAGCAGGGCACCCACCGGCCCGAGGATGCCGGCCCCGGCGATGACGGCTCCGAAGGCGACGGCTGGGTGGATCTCCATGGTCTGGGCCGTGACCCGGGGAGCAAAGAGGTAGTTCTCGATCTGCTGGTAGACGACGATGACTATCAGCACCCACAGGGCGCTGATGGGATCGTTCAACAGGGCTATCAGGATGGGGAACAGCCCGGCCAGGTAGGTACCGACCACCGGGATGAACTGTGACACCACACCGACCCAGATGGCCAGGGCCAGGGGGAACGGGACACCCAGCAGGGCCAGCGCCGCCCAGTGGAAGAGCAGAGACAGCAATGACAGCAGGGCCCGGCTGTATATGTAGCCGCCGGTCTTGTCGATGGCGATGTTCCACACCCGTAGGACCTCTATCTGGTGCCGGGGGGCCAGCACCGAACAGATCGAGGCCCGCAGACGGGGACCGTCGGCCACCAGGTAGTAGGTGAACAGAGCCACGGTCAGCCCCTTGAACAGCAGCCCCACGACCGTGGTACTCAGATCGACCAGGTTTCCGGCCAGGTCCTGGGCCAGTGAGCCCCCGGGGCCGTCGGGTTGGAACTGGGCGATGAGGCCCTGGGCGTCGATCTGAACGTTGAACTGGGACTCGGCCCAGGACTGGATGTCCTCGATGTAGGTCGGAGCCTGA
>DRKF01000160.1 GCA_011051915.1 Acidimicrobiales bacterium
GGGGAAATACTGGTGCAGGGAGGCCGGTTCCTGCACCCGGGGCTGGAGTCGAGGCTCCGGGAACATCGAGTCGTGGCCGAGAGGATGCAGAGATGAGTCCACATGGGGGAAGGAACGGGGGAAGGTGCGGGATCCAGGGGGGTCGGCGATGAGCGAGGAGTGCCGGGTTCCCGACTGCCCCAGGAATGTCGACGAGCATCCCTTGCTGATCGCACTCGAGCCCGTAGCCGACGCCCTGGGTGCCACTCTCGTCGCCCCCGAGGACATGTGCATGGGCGACATCGCCCTCGAATGGGACGGCGAGATCGTGGGGGGTTTCCGCCAGGCGGGTCTGCAGTACGCCCTCGACCGTCTTCTGGCCATGGCGGAGTCCGACCTGGGTGTCCCCCTCGATCAGCTCCCTCGTGAGCTGAAGCAGTCGGTGGTGGCCCGGCTCGATGACCAGGGAGCCTTCGTGGTCCGCCGGGCGGTGGAGGAGGTGGCCGACCGGATGGGTGTCTCCCGGTTCACCATCTACAACTACCTGAACGCCAGAGATTCCGATGGCGGGAACACCTCTTGATTCCCGAGGCACTGTCCTTGGAGCTGACGGTGGAGCCATTCGTGGCCGGCCATCCCGGCCGTCACGTCGAGGTCGTGTTGGACACGGCCCGCGCCGCGGGCCTGGAGGCCGACTTCGGCCCCTTCGGTACCGTCCTCACCGGAAGCTCGGTGGCCCTGCTGGCGGTACTACCCGATCTGGTCGGCGCCGCCCTGGCCGCGGGAGCCAGTCGGGTGTCGGTGCAGCTCTCGGAACACCATGGCCGAGTTTCCAGTGAGGGTGAATGAGAGCGCCGGTGACTCCCGGGTCATCCCGACCCGAGCGTTCGTGCCGCACTCCCGGCATGGTCGGTGGCCGCGCCGGACGGTACTAGTTTCTGGTTTTCGAATTGCCGATGAGCGGGAGAGTTGAGTCGATGGCCGAGGACACCGAAGAGAGGGAGATCCTGGACTGGTCCACTTACGGGTCGGCCATTCGTCAACTGGCAGAGCAGGTGGCGGCGACGGGCTACCAGCCCGAGTTGATTCTGGCCATAGCCAGGGGCGGGCTGTTCGCGGCCGGGTCGCTCGGTTACGCCCTGGGTGTCAAGAACATCTATGTGATGAACGTCGAGTACTACACCGGGGTGGATCAGCGCCTCGACGTGCCCATCATGCTCCCGCCCTATGTCGACATGGTCGACCTGCACGATTCCAAGGTGTTGATCGCCGATGACGTCGCCGACACCGGGGCCACCCTCAAGGTGGTGCACGACTACTGCCTCGACCGGGTCGGTGAGGTCCGTAGCGCTGTGCTGTATGAGAAGCCCCACTCGCTGGTGAAGTGCGAGTACGTCTGGAAGCGCACCTCACGGTGGATCAACTTCCCGTGGTCCGACGAGGGACTCGTCGAGGGGGCCACGGGTATCGACATCGCCGACGTCTGATCCTCTCGTCGGCCAGTTCCAAGGAGAGAAACTTGATCGAGTCCGACGCCGCCGGCTCGTCCGCTCCGGCACCGCTGAGAATCTCCGGTGAGCGTCTCACGGCCCGGCTGAACGCACTGGCGGAGATCGGCGCCATCGAAGGCGACGGATGCTCCCGCCTGGCATTCACAGCCGAGGACGGTCGGGGACGCGACCTGGTGGTCACCTGGATGAACGACCTCGGACTGGAGGTGTCGACCGACGGTATCGGGAACACCGTGGCCGTCCGGGCCGGAGTCGAGCCCGGACCTCCGGTCATGTGTGGGTCCCACATCGACACAGTGGCCACCGGAGGAAGGTTCGACGGCAATCTGGGGGTCCTGGCCGGTCTGGAGGTCATCGAGACGCTCGATGCCGCCGGGGTCGAGACGACCAGGCCGCTCGCCGTCGCCTTCTTCAGCAATGAGGAGGGGGCCAGGTTCCCACCCGACATGATGGGGAGTCTGGTCTATGTCGGCGGAATGGGCCTCGAGGAGGCTCTGGACACGGTGGGGATCGACGGCACGACGGTGGCGGAGGAACTGGAGGCCATCGGCTACCGCGGTTCGCTGCCTTCGCCGGGGCCGGTGCCCCACGCCTACGTCGAACTGCACATCGAGCAGGGTCCGGTACTCGACATCGAGGGTGAGACGATCGGGGTGGTCGAGGGTGTCCAGGGAATCTCCTGGACCGAGGTGACCATCGAGGGGCAGTCCAACCACGCCGGAACCACCCCCATGAGCATGCGTCACGATGCCGGCCTGGCGGCCGCCGCGGTCGCGGTCGGGGTCAGGGAGATCGCGTCGTCGATGGGTGGGAACCAGGTCGGTACCTGCGGGATGATCGATCTGCATCCGAACCTGGTGAACGTGATCGCTCAGCGGGCGGTCATGACGGTCGATCTGCGCAACACCGACGAGGAGGCCCTGGTCCGGGCCGAGTCCGCCCTGTCCGAGCTCCTGGACCGCATCGCGTCCGAGGAGGGTGTTACCGTCTCCACCCGTCGCCTGGCCCGGTTCGAGCCGGTGGAGTTCGATCCGAACGTGGTCGACCTGGTCGAGGAGCAGGCCCACCGCCTCGGCCTCGCCACCCGGCGGATGCCCTCGGGCGCGGGTCACGACGCCCAGATGCTGGCCCGGTTGTGCCCCACGGGAATGGTCTTCGTTCCGAGCGTGGACGGTGTCAGCCACAATCCCGCCGAATTCACCTCCGAGGCCGACCTCGAGGCCGGGGCCAATGTCCTGCTGAACACCATGGTGGCCCTGGCGGGCCGGGTCTGAACCGGCCCACGGAACGTTTCAGGTGGCCGGGACGGCCGCCTCGGAACGAAGGCTGCCGGCCGCGTCACCGTAGGTGAGCCAGCGGCCGCTGCCGTAGTCGTAGAGCTTGCAGGAGCGTACCGATCTCAGGTAGTCGCGCACTCTCAGCTTCTTCTCGATCACGGAGTCGGGGAACGCCATCTTCATCGCCTGCCCCGCCTTCTTGAGGTGGTACATGGGAATCCGCATGTCGACGTGATGGGGAGCGTGCTCGAAGATCCAGTGGAAGAAGAAGTCCATGCCCCTGGGGGCGTGCAGGATGGTCGTACCTTCGACCTGGCCCTTGAACTTGTTCCACTCCCGGCGTTCCCACCAGTGGATGTCGGGGGCGATGTGGTGTACGTAGACGACCCAGCCGATGGACTGGGTGAAGGCCAGGAACGGTACGACCACGACCTTGATCCACAGCCACAGGCCGGACATCAGTGAACCGGTCACGGCCCAGGTGATCAGCACCGTGCCGGCCATGGCCAGGGCCCCGACGCTGTGTACCAGCAGGGAATCGAGTCGGATGGCCCGGGCCCACTTGCGCGGCGGGGTGAAGCGGATCATCTTGTTCCACCACACCTCCCTCAGGTAGTAGAGGCCGGAACCGAACCGGGACCACTCCAGACGATGACGGAGGCGGGCGATGGGCCCCAGCTCGGAATATTCCTCAGGGGTGAGGGGCTGCCATACGAAATCGAAGCCCCGCTTGAGGGTGTGGCCGTGATGGATTCGGTTGTGCCCCAGCACCCAGGCCTCGAAAACATGGAACGAGGGCAGCATGGCCACCCGCCCGACCAGTCCGTTGAGCCAGCGGTGACGGAACAGCGACTGGTGGGCGGCGTCGTGACCCACGACGAACAGGGCGCTGACGACCAGCCCCGAGAGGATCCACAGCGGGATCAGCAGGTAGATCCGGTTGGTGGAGACGAGGCCCCAGATCACCAGGGCGTAGACCACGAGATCCCGGGCGAAGTAGAACAGGCCCCGCGAGGTCGGCCGTTCGTAGCATTCGTCGGGAATGGCGTCGATGACCGGCTTGAGGTTGGTCGGTCGGGTCGGGGAAGGGGTGGTCGGGGATGTGGGGGCGTCGGTGGCCAGATCGGTCAAGTTCGATCCTCCCGCTGGGGGGTCGGGTGAGGGGGAACGGTGGTTCGGCCCGCTGATTCGACCGGCGGGAGCAGCCCGAGGTTACCGGGGATCCCGGCGGGAGCTGCTGAAGGCTATCGGGGAGGTCGGGGCTCGCGTGGGAGGCCGAGCACCCGTTCGCCGACGATGTTCCTCAGGATGAGACCGGTACCGCCCATGATCGTGTAGGCGGGGGCGAAGACGGTGTTGAGTGAGACCCGGCCCGGAAGGGACACGGGATCGGGTCCCCTCAGGGCGGCAGGCCCGAGGACCCGGGAGGCGAACGACGCCACCCTTTGCTCGTGTTCCGTGCAGAAGATCTTGGTCACTGCGGAGTACCCCGGTGGAGCCTGACGGGTCACGTTGCGCAGGACCATGTGGCGCCCGATCGTGTACTCGGTCTCCAGGGCGGCCATCTCGTCGCGGATCAGCGGGTCGGTGCTGTCGGCTACGGCGTTCACGTCCAGGTGGAGACGGCGATTGGAGATGAGCCGGTCTATGCCACCCCGTTCGTGTTCGAGCTGGCGCATGGTCTGTCCGAAGCTGTGGTTCGGGCGTCCGACGAGATTCTCGACGGGCACCGACACTTCACTGAAGAACACCTCGTTGAAGTGGCGACCTCCGGTGGCGTCGCGAATGGGCCGGACCTCGATTCCCGGCGAGTCCATGTCGACGATGAGTTCGCTGAGACCCTTGTGGGCCGGAGCATCGGGATCGGTACGGCAGATGAGATAGCACCAGTCGGCCTCATGGGCGCCGCTGGTCCAGATCTTCTGACCGTCGACGATGTAGCGGTCGCCGTCCCGCCGGGCCGTGGTCGAGATGTGGGCGACATCGGAGCCGGCGTCGGGTTCGCTCATCCCGATACACCACGCCGACTCCCCCCGGGAGATCTCCGGTAGCCAGCGCTGTTTCTGGGCCTCGGTCCCGTACTGGAGCAGCACGGGACCTATCTGCCGGTCCGGGAACCACGCCCCGGTCACCGGCGCCCCGGCGGTCAGAAGGGTCTCGAGCACCACGAAGCGTTCCAGGTCGGAGCGCTCGCCGCCCCCGTACTCACGGGGCCAGGTCATGCCCAGCCAGCCGCGGGCCGCCAGGCGGCGGTCGAATTCACGGGATCGGGCCATGACCCAGGAGTCGTCGAAGCGACCGGTGTCCACCGTCGCCTCGTCGACGAATTCGCGGACCTCGTCGGCCAGGGATCGAAGCCGGCGGGGCAGGCTGTAGTCCATCGAGGAGGACTGTAGTGGGCCCGGTCCTCCCGATCCCAGAACACCGGGCCGTCGGGAAATCCCCGATTCCTCCTCAGGTCCGGGTCCGGGCGTTCCGAAGAACAGATTGCCGCACACACACGGGATGGTCGTGAAATGGGGTCGACCCTTCCGTGACGCCAGCAGAGCGGGTCCGGGTTTCCTCCCGGACCCGCTTTGTGGCGTATTAGCTTGCTGCCATGAGAGCAGTCACCATCAACGGGTACGGCGGGGCCGAGGTCCTCGAGGTCACCGACGTGCCGGCACCGGAACCGGGACCCGAGGAGGTCCTCGTCGAGGTGAGGGCCTCGGCTCTGAACCGGGCCGACCTGCTGCAGCGAATGGGTCTCTACCCGGCTCCCGGTCCCCGTCCCGATCATGAGATACCGGGGATGGAGTACTCCGGGACGGTAACCGGGGTCGGCGACCGGGTCACGTCGTTCGTCCCCGGTGATCAGGTGATGGGAATCGTGGCCGGGGGAGCCCAGGCGGAGTATGTCGTCGCCCATGAGCGCTTGGTCATGCCCATCCCCCGGGGGGTTGATCCGGCCGATGCCGCGGCCATACCCGAGGTGTTCATCACCGCCTTCGACGCTCTGGTCGCCCAGGGTGGCCTGACCTCGGGACGCAGGGCTCTCGTGCACGCCGGGGCCTCGGGTGTGGGGACGGCCGCCATACAGATCGTCAAGGCCCTCGGTGGGTTCATCGCAGTCACCTGCTCGGGCCCCAAGGTGGCCGCCTGCCGTGAGCTGGGGGCCGATCTGGTCGTGGACTACACGACGGAGAGCTTCGCCGAGGCCGTGTCGGAGTGGACCTCGGGAAACGGTGTCGATGTCGTGCTCGACGTGATCGGCGGCGACTACCTGGTCGACAACCTGAGGAGCTGCCGGATCCAGGGGCGGGTGATCCAGGTGGGAATCATGGGTGAAGGCAGTTGTGAGGTTCCCCTGGGGCTGTTCCTCGCCCGCAGGGTCGCCCTGATCGGTACGACACTGCGGGCCCGGCCTCTCGAACAGAAGGCGGCGATCACCCAGAGGGTGATCGCCGAGGTCCTGCCGCTGTTCGAGACCGGCGACCTGAAGCCGGTGATCGACTCACGGTTCGGGCTCGAGGCGATCAGGGCCGCCCACGCCCACATGGCGAGCAACGCCAACGTCGGCAAGATACTCGTGGACGTGTCCTGAGGTCCGGCCGGGTGCGGGCCGAGCTGCCGGTCGGTTCGACGAACGTGGTGGAGCCGTCGAGCCGGGGCGGCCTCAGCGCTGGTCGATGGGGACGTAGTCCCTCTTGTCGGGGCCGATGTAGGCCTGGCGGGGGCGGTAGATCTTCTGCTCGGGATCCTGGACCAGCTCCAGCCAGTGGGCCAGCCAGCCCGGGGTGCGACCGATGGCGAACAGCACGGTGAACATGTCCATGGGGAATCCCATGGCCTCGTAGATGAGCCCGGAGTAGAAGTCCACGTTCGGGTAGAGCTTCCGCTCGATGAAGTAGTCGTCGCTCAGGGCGACCTCCTCGAGCTTCAGGGCGATCTCGAGGAGGGGGTTGGTGCCGGTAACCGCGAAGACATCGTCGGCGGTCTTCTTGATGATCCGGGCCCGGGGGTCGTAGTTCTTGTAGACCCGGTGGCCGAAGCCCTGGAGCTTGAGCTCCCCCTTCTTGACCTTGTCGACGTAGGCGGCGACATTCTTCACGTCACCGATCTCGTGGAGCATCCGGATGACCTTCTCATTGGCTCCGCCGTGCAACGGGCCGTAGAGAGCCGAGGCTGCGGCGGCGACACTGATGAAGGGATCGGCTCCGGCGCTGCCGACGGTCCTCATGGTGGTGGTGGAACAGTTCTGCTCGTGGTCGGCGTGGAGGATGAACAGCAGGTCCAGGGCCTTGGCCAGAACAGGATTGGGCTCGTAGTTGGGGTCGGCCACGTTCCACATCATCCGCAGGAAGTTCCCCGTGTAGGTGAGGTGGTTCACCGGGTACTCACGGGGCAGACCGACACTGTGGCGGTAGGCGAAGGCGGCCATCGTGGGCATCTTGGCGATCAGCCGAATGGCCTGGATCATGCGGATCTGGGGATCGTGGATCTGCTTGGACTCGGGATAGAAGGTGGACAGGGCGGCGACCACGGAGACGAGCATGCCCATCGGGTGGGCGTCGTAGCGGAAACCCTTGATGAAGTCGGCGGTGTTCTCGTGGATGTAGGTGTGGTAGGTGACGTGGTGTACCCACTCCTCGTACTGGGCGGGGGTGGGGAGCTCACCGTTGATCAACAGGTAGGCAACCTCGAGGAAGGTCGACTTCTCGGCCAGCTGTTCGATCGGGTAGCCACGGAAGCGCAGGATGCCGTTGACGCCGTCGAGGTCGGTTATCGAACTCGAACACGAGGCGGTGGACTTGAAGGCTGGGTCGTAGAAGAAGAGTCCCGGGTCCAGCTCTCGAACTCCCTGGGAAGAGAACACGCCGTGCTCGATCGGAACGGTGACGCTCTTACCGGACCGGTTGTCGGTGAGGGTGATGGACTCTTCGGACATGCAGCTCAGCTTCCTTCTTCGGTGGACGTCAGTCCCGGATGCGTAGCGGGAACCGGGAGGCGTCGGGGGCGATTCCCCCGGGGTGTGGTGGTGGCATCTTCGCCACCCCCCGAATCTACCGAATCGGGGCGGGCTCCGGTGACTATGCCCCGCTTCGGGGCGAGGAGTCGGTGGACCCCTCAGAGCGGGGTGTTGTCGTGGCGCCTCTCGGGGAGTTCCTCCCTCTTGGAGGCCAGCAGATCGAGGGCCTCGCAGAGGACCTTCCGGGTTTCGGCAGGGTCCACGACCATGTCGATCAGCCCCCGTTCGGCCCCCACCCAGGGGTTGAGGTAGCGGTCCTCGTACTCGAGCACGAACTCCTCCCGCTCACTCGGTTCGGCCCGCCGGCGCAGGATCTCCGCCGCCTGACGTGCGCCCATGACCGCTATCTCCGCCGAGGGCCAGGCCAGACACAGATCGTTGCCCATGGTCTTGGAGTCCATGACTATGTAGGCGCCGCCGTAGGACTTGCGTAGAACCAGGCCCAGGCGGGGGACGGTGGCCCGGGCGTAGGCGAATGCCAACTGGGCGCCGTGGCGGATCATTCCCCGCCATTCGAGATCCTTGCCCGGGTAGAAGCCGGGAGTGTCGACCATGGTCAGGAGGGGAAGGTTGAAAGCGTCGCAGAAGGCCACGAAACGGGCCCCCTTCTGCGAGGCGGTGATGTCGAGGGTCCCGGCCAGGGCCAGGGGCTGGTTGGCCACCACCCCTATGGAGCGGCCCCCCAGCGAGCCCAGCAGAGTCACCAGGTTGGGTGCCCACTGCGAGCGCAGCTCCAGGAAGTAGCCGTCGTCGAGGATCTCCGCCGCCACCTCCCTGACGTCGTAGCTGCCCGTGGGCTCGGCGGGTATCAGCGCGGCGGCCTCGGGTGTGGGTCGGTCGACGGGATCGGAGGTGGGCTGAAGGGGTGGCAGCAGGTCGGTGTGATCGGGAAGGAAGGAAAGGATCTCCGCTGCGGTGGACTCGGCCTCGTCGAGGTCGGCGACCACCAGGGTGGCCACTCCGCTGGCGGCGGCGTGCATCTGGGCCCCACCGAGTTCGGCGTTGTCCACCAGGACGCCCGTCAGGCGACGTACGGCATCGGCGCCGCTCACGAAGGCGTAGGCGTCGGCGGTCATGATGATCACGTCCCCCAGCCCGAGGAGCAGAGCGCTACCCGAGACCGTGGGACCGTCGATGATGAAGATGAGCGGGACCGCTCCCGAGCAGCGGGTGAGCACCCGGGCGGCCCGGCCCCAACCGTGCAGGGCGGCCACACCCTCGTGGGCGTCGGCTCCGCTCGAGGCCATGAACATGACCAGCGGAAGCCTCTGGTCGAGGGCGGTGCGGGCCGCCTCGGCCAGGGTCTCACCGTCTATCGGGGCCAGGGCCCCCTTGCGGCGGGAGCTGTCGATCCGCACGACCATCGCGGTGCGACCGTTCAGGTCCTCGACCCTCATGGCGGCGACACCGGGCGTGCGGGCCCGGAGTTCCAGTTCGGGGTGGTCGGCGGCGGTGGTCACAGGCCCCTGAGGTTATGGGACCGATCGAGGTGGGGGCGACCGCGGTGCGGTGGGCCGCGGATGCCGTGGGTGATGGGGTGGCGGTCAGCCGCCGACGGCGTGGATCCCGGGCTGGACCCCGAGGTTGTCCTCCACGACTCCCTGGAGGGTCTCCAGCGCCGCCTTGGCCGGAACCGAGAGCATGCCCCGGCGCCGGATGGCGAGGCCCACCCTGCGGCGGGGTCGTTCGGTGATCTCCAGTGCCACCCAGTCTCCGTGGGTGGCCCAGCTGGGAATGGCCGTGGCGGGCACGATGGCCGGCCCGTAGCCCTGGAAGGCCATGGTGGCGGTGAGGCGGATCCCGTCCAGTTCGGCCCGGGCCTTGAGGTGGGTGCCGACCAGGGCGGCGGCGGCATCGATGTCGTTTCGCAGGGTGCTGCCGGCCGGGCCGAGGAGGAACTCGAACCTCTCCAACTCGGTGAAGCTGACCGGTCCCTCGAACGTCGACAGGGGATGGGAGGAGGGGGCGACGACCACCAGGTCCTCCTCGAACAGTGGGCGAACCGAGACGTCGGGATCGTGGAGTGGCAGGTTCACCAGGGCCAGATGGAGCTGCCCGCTGATGAGCTGGGGCAGCAGGCCGCTCGTGGTGCCCTCGGTCACGACGAGATGGATTCCGGGGTGGGCCTCGGCCATGCGATCCAGCAGCTCGGGTGTCACCCAACGACCGGTGGTACCTATCGTGCCGAACCTGACGTTGCCCGCGATCCGGGATGTCATCGACGCCACGTCGGCCTCGAGGGCCTCGATCTCACTCTGTATCCGGCGGGCCCGGGCGACGACGACCTCACCCTCGCGGGTCGGGCGCCCCATGGAGCGGTCGATCAGGGTGACGTTGAGTTCCTTCTCGAGCCGGGCCACGTGGCTGGAGACGTTCGACTGGACCGTGTGCAGGGCCCGGGCCGCGGCGGAGAAGCTGTGGTTGTCGGCCACGGCCACCAGGGCCTGCAGCTGGCGGAGATCCATGGCCTCACAATAGGAGACCGGTTCCCACACGGACATTCCCCCGGAGACAGGCGGGGCCAGGGCGGAGACGGATGCGAGGACAGAGTCGGCCGGCGTGGGCCGGGCCTGACCATCTGTGGATCAGATTCGAAATATCGGCAGGAACTGTTTGGCAGATGGATGAATAGTCCGTATATTTGTTGTCAGCGAGATGAACCCCTTCCCCCAGGGGCCTCGCAACATAGCGTCCGCAACGATCCCCCCATCGGCGGACGCCCATAGGAGAGGCAGCCGGCGTCCCCCCGCCATGGCTCCCTCCGACTCGAGCGGTGTCCCCCCGCTGACTCGAGACGAACGACCGGCCTTCAGGCCGGTCGTTCCGCGTCCTGATTCCCTTCCGGGAATCGTGAACGGGAATTGTGAAGCCGTTCAGTGATGATCCTGATGCCATCGTCAGTAGAGATGTCAACTATCACCGCAAACTGTTTGGAAGATAGAGTGGTCCCGGGTAGATTGTTCTGCAGCGGATGAGTGCCCTTCCCCCAAGGGCCCCGCTGAAAAGAGTCGGATCCGATGTCCCCCCATCGAGGATCCGACCAGACTCGAGCGGTGTCCCCCCGCTGACTCGAGATCCGAGAGGCCGGCCCCCAGGGCCGGCCTCTCCAATTCTCCGGGATCCGGCGGTTCCCCCCGGGACTCTCCAGTTCTCCGGGCTCCGGCTGTTCCCCAGGATCCGGCTGCCTCGCCGGTTCCCTCCGGGCGAGCAGCGGGCCGAGCGGCCGGGCTCAGTCCTGGCCGCTGAGCTTGCGGCGTATCAGGTTCAGGGCGCTCCCGGCCCGGAACCATTCGATCTGCTGCTCATTCATGGTGTGGAGGGTCTCGATCTGCTCGCTGCTGCCGTCGGCGTGGCGCAGAACGATCCGCACCGGTCGACCCGGGGCCAGATCCGCCAGGCCGACGACGGATATGCGGTCGTCCTCCTGGACCCGGTCGTAGTCGGCGGGGTCGGCGAAGGTCAGGGCCAGAACACCCTGCTTCTTGAGGTTCGTCTCGTGGATACGGGCGAAGGAGCGGGCCAGAATGGCCCGGCCCAGGCGGAAACGGGGTTCCATCGCCGCGTGCTCCCGTGAGGAACCCTCGCCCATGTTCTCGTCGCCGATGGCGACCCACTCCACTCCCTCGTGGTGGTAGTGGCGGGCGATGTCGGGGAAGGGGTGGGTGTGCTCGTCGAGCTGATCCTTGCCCTCGCCCACGGCTCCGGTGAAGGCGTTGACCGCGCCCAGGTACAGATTCCCCGAGATGTTCTCCAGGTGGCCGCGGTACCTCAACCAGGGCCCGGCCATGGAGATGTGGTCGGTGGTGCACTTCCCCTGGGCCTTGAGGAGCAGGGGAAGATCGACGAAGTCCTCCCCGTCCCAGGCGGGGAAGGGCTCCAGTAGCTGCAGGCGTTCGCTGGTGGGGGAGACCCTCACCTCCACCTCACTGCCATCGGCGGGTGGGGCCATGAATCCACTGGCCCCGGGATCGAAACCGTCGGCGGGAAGCTCCATCCCGGCACCGACCTCGAGGGCGACCTCCTCGCCGGTGGGCGAGGTGATCGTGTCGTGGGCGGGATCGAAGTCCAGGGTGCCGGCCAGGGCCAGAGCGACCACGGTCTCCGGTGATGTCACGAACGCCTGGGTCTCGGCCCTCCCGTCGTTGCGCTTGGGGAAGTTCCGGTTGTAGCTGGTGACGATGCTGTTGGGCACACCGGGAGGAAGGTCCTGGCGGTCCCACTGTCCGATGCAGGGGCCGCAGGCGTTGGCCAGGACCACGGCTCCGATGGACTCGAGGTCGGCCAGGAGTCCGTCGCGTTCGATGGTGGCCCGGACCTGCTCGGATCCGGGCGTCACCAGCAGTGGCACCTTGGCCGTGAGTCCGTGCTCGTGGGCGTGGCGGGCTATGGAGGCGGCCCGGCTGATGTCCTCGTAGCTGGAGTTGGTGCAGCTGCCCACCAGGGCGGCGCTGATCTCCACCGGCCAGCCCTCGCGGCGGGCCTCATCGCCCAGATCGGCCACCGGCCGGGAGAGGTCGGGTGTGGAAGGGCCGTTGATCCGGGGTGAGAGCTCGGACAGGTCGATCTCGATCACCTCGTCGAAGAAGGCCCCGGGATCGGCGAGAACCTCGTCGTCGGCCCGCAGGTCGGCGGCGTGGGCGGCGGCGGCCGTGACGACGTCGGCCCGGTCGGTGGCCGTGAGGTAGCGGGCGGTCGCCTCGTCGTAGGGGAACACCGAGGTGGTGGCGCCGATCTCGGCCCCCATGTTGCAGATCGTGGCCCGGCCGGTGGCGGAGATGGTGGACACCCCGGGGCCGAAGTACTCGACGATGGCCCCGGTCCCGCCCTTGACCGTGAGGATGTCGGCGACCCTCAGGATGACGTCCTTGGGGGCGGACCAGCCGTGCAGCTCGCCGGTGAGGTGGACACCGATGAGCTTGGGCCAGCGGACGTTCCAGGGGGAGTCGGTCATGACGTCGACCGCGTCGGCTCCTCCGACGCCCACCGCGATCATGCCCAGGCCACCGGCGTTCGGGGTGTGGCTGTCGGTGCCGATCATCATCCCGCCCGGGAAGGCGTAGTGCTCGAGAACCACCTGGTGGATGATTCCCGAACCGGGCTTCCAGAAGCCGGCTCCGTAGCGGGCGCAGACCGATTCGAGGAAGTCGTAGACCTCCTCGTTGTCGTCGATGGCGGCCAGCAGATCGCGCGTGCCCTCCTCGCGGGCCTGGATCAGGTGGTCGCAGTGGGTGGTGGTCGGAACCGCCACCTGGTCGAGGCCGGCGGTCATGAACTGCAGCCAGGCCATCTGGGCGGTGGCGTCCTGCATGGCGACTCGGTCGGGGCGGAGGTCCACGTAACTGACGCCGCGTGCGAGTTCCTGGTCGGGCCGGTCGAGGTGGTTGATGAGGATCTTCTCGGCCAGGGTGAGGGGACGTTCGAATCGTTCGCGGGCCGCGGCCAGTCGTTGGCCCAGGGTGGCGTACACCCCTTCGATGAGTTCGATCGGTGTGCTGGCGGCTACAGCCATGGTGATCTCCTGTCGAGGCTCCGCTCGGGGTGCGGTTCCCGGGGGCCCGTATATGGTGACATCTGGCCGACCCGTGGGTTGACTCCGTGGCGGAGGCTCCCCGGTCGGCCCTACTTGCCAACCATAGGGAATGTACAAGTAAAGTACAAGTAGTGGGGGTCGACGGACCCTTCCAGGAGGCGGGGACCCTCAGCCACCGCCCGGCTGAACAGCGAGGCGACCATGGCCCGGACCATCAGATACCGCCAGATAGCCGGGGAGCTGGCCCGCCGACTCGAGTCGGACTCCACACCCCCCGGTGGGCTGCTGCCGAGCGAGGCGGAGTTGGGTCGCGAGTTCGGCGTGAGCCGGGTCACCGTGCGTAGGGCCCTGGAGTCCCTGCGTGAGGAGGGGCTGGTCGCCTCCCGCCAGGGATTCGGCTGGTTCCGGGCCGCCGAACCCGTGCGCCAGACCCTGGCCCGCCTGGGGACCATCGAGGACCAGTTGGAGGCATCGGGGCTGACCTCGGAGAGGAAGGTGCTCAGCTTCGCCTTCGTGTCACCACCGGGGCCGGTGGCGGAGATCCTCGGCGAGGGACAGGTTCTGGAGGTGCGGAGGTTGCATCTGGCCGACTCCCGACCCTTCGGCCTGGTCACGGTGTGGTGTCCCGACGATCTCGGCCGTGAGATCTCCCGCGCCGACGTCGAGCGGCACTCGTTCGTCGATCTGCTGGACGTGTCGTTCGGCGGCGCCACCCAGACCATCGGCGCCTCCCTGGCCGGTGGCGACGACGCCGAGCTGCTGGGGGTGGCCGAGACCTCTCCTGTGCTGTGGGCCCGTCGTGTGACCCGGGACTCGCTGGGCCGGCCGGTCCTCGTCGCCGAGCATGTCTTCGCCGCCCACCTCACGGAGTTCGTGGTCGAGCTCGAGGGCGAGAGCGCCTCCAGCGTGCCCATGGGCCTGCGTCTGGTCGAGGGGAGCTGAGCCGGTCCCGGTGTGGGTCTGGACCCGGGCCTGGTCCGGCGAGGTGGCTCAGTAGTTGCCGAAGGTCTCGAAGCTGGCGACCTCGGACATGGGGCGTCGGGGGGCGGGCCGGAAGTCGGTGCCCTTGGTGAAGGCGATCGGGAACAGGCCGCCCTGGGTCCAGCGCTCGTCGTCGATGCCCAGCAGTTCGGCCGCCTCGGCCGCCTCCGCCAGGTGGAGGGTGGTCCAGGCGGTACCCAGGCCCCTCTCGCGCGCCGCCAGCATGAAGCTCCACACCCCCGGCAGCAGGGATCCCCAGGCCCCGGCCTGTACCGCCGGGTTGGCCCGGGACAGATCGGCCTCGATCATGGGGATCATCATCCAGGGCACCTCGTGGAAGTGCCGGCGGAGATAGGTGGCCGAGTCGATGACCCTGTCCATGCGTTCGCCGCGCGTGTCGCCCTCGGCGTAGCTGGGACGGGCCGCCCCCGCGTACACATCGAAGTTCCGACCGTAGATGTCGGCCAGGGCCTTCTTCCTGTCGGGATCGGAGATGAAAAGGAAGTGCCAGCCCTGTCGGTTCGAGCCGGTGGGGGCCTGAAGTGCCGGTTCGAGGCACTCCTCGATGAGGGCCCGGGGAACGGGGCGTTCCAGATCGAGGCGCTTGCGTACCGCCCGGGTGGTGGTGAGTACCTCGTCGACGCTCAATCCCAATGTCATCTCATCCCCCTGGCGATATTCGAAGTCGCAAACATAGGCCAGTGCGCCACCCTGGGAAAGACGGGAGACCGTGGCGCCCGATCAGTCGAGCACGGACACCCGGTCGGCGGTCTGGCGACGGATACGGGCGGCGGTGGAGCGGGGCACGATGTGCCACATCCGTGAGAGGGACGTCTCCCAGTCGGCCAGAATGTCCCGGGTGCGGGGTGACCCGGTGAGTTCGTGGTGGCGTTCGATCAACCACAGCAGCTCCTCGACATCGGGGGCCTGTGGCCTCATGGCCTCGATGAGGTCCGTGTTCAGGCGGGCCAGGAGCCCGTCGCCGGGGACCTCGAACACGAAGGCCTCACCTCCGGTCATACCGGCCCCGAAGTTGTAGCCGACCGAACCCAGCACGACCACGGTTCCCCCGGTCATGTACTCACAGCAGTGGTCACCGACCCCCTCCACGACGGCCACCGCCCCGGAATTGCGGACCGCGAACCGCTCCCCGGCCGTGCCGGCCACGAACAGATCGCCACCGGTCGCCCCGTAGAGACAGGTGTTGCCGATCAGGGCCGGAGGCTCGCCCGAACGCCAACCGGCGTCGTCGGGCGGAGGGGTCACCGAGATACGACCACCGGCCATGCCCTTGCCGACGTAGTCGTTGGCGTCCCCGGTGAGGTGCAGCTCGATACCCGGGGCGATGAAGGCCCCGAAGCTCTGACCGGCCGAGCCGGTGAACCGGGCCGTGACCGAACCGCGGGGCGGTCTGGCCCCGAACTCGAGGGCCACCGCCCCGCCCAGGGCGGCGCCCACGGCCCGGTCGGCATTGGTGATCTCATAGGAGAGCTCGATGTCGTCGCCCTCCCACAGGGAGCGGAAGGCCTCGTCCCGCAGGCGGTCGCCGAGATCCGAACGCGGATCCTGCTGGGAAACCCGGGCGGAGAAGGAACGGGGCCCCTCCGGGGGCGGGGTGGTCAGAACGGTGAGATCGAGACTGTCGACCCGGGGATCGCCCGTCGACCTCCGTGTCAGCAGCTCGGTCCGGCCGATCGCCTCCTGCAGGGATCTCAGCCCCAGTTCGGCCAGCATCTGCCTGACCTCCTCGGCCAGGAACATGAAGTAGGCGGCCACTCCCTCCGGTGTACCGCTGAAGTTGGCCCTCAGGTGGG
Organism: Acidimicrobiales bacterium; assembly: GCA_011051915.1. Classification (GTDB taxonomy): domain Bacteria; phylum Actinomycetota; class Acidimicrobiia; order Acidimicrobiales; family Poriferisodalaceae; genus DRKF01. The sequence continues at coordinate 16,101 of DRKF01000160.1, forward strand.
GGCGCTGGGTGGCCACTCCCGGCTTGCAGGTGTCGCGGTGACAGGCCCTGAGCATGATGCAGCCCTCGGCGATCATGGCCACGGTGCCGAAGGAGTACTCGTCCGCGCCCAGCAGGGCGGCGATCATCACGTGGCGGCCGGTCATGAATCCGCCGTCGACCCGGAGGCGGACCCGGTCCCGCAGCTGGTTCTCCACCAGCTGGGCCTGGGTCTGGGCCAGGCCCAGCTCCCAGGCCATGCCCGCGTGCTTGATCGAGGACAGGGGACTGGCCCCGGTACCCCCGTTGTGGCCCGAGATGTGGACCACGTCGGCGAGGCACTTGACCACCCCGGCGGCGATGGTGCCCACCCCGTCCTCGGCCACGAGCTTGACCGACACCTGAGCGCCGTTGACCTGCTTGAGGTCGTAGACCAACTGGGCCAGGTCCTCGATGGAGTAGATGTCGTGGTGGGGCGGAGGACTGATCAGGGTCACCCCGGGCTGGGTGTAGCGGAGCCGGGCGATCTCCTCACTGACCTTGTGGCCGGGAAGCTGGCCGCCCTCTCCGGGCTTGGAGCCCTGGGCCATCTTGATGTTCAGCTCGTCGGCGTGGGCCAGGTACTGCGGTGTCACTCCGAAACGACCCGAAGCCACCTGCTTGATTCGGCTGTTCGTGTCGTCCCGACCCATGCCGCGGGTGGCGAACCTCTCGGGCGCCTCGCCCCCCTCCCCACAGTTGGAGAGGGCGCCGATCAGGTTCATGGCCCGGGTCAGGGTCTCGTGGGCCTCCCGGCTGAGGGCGCCGTGGGACATCGCCCCGGTACTGAACCTCCTGACTATCTCGGTGGCGGGCTCGACCTCGTCGAGTGGTACCGGCGGCCCCGCCGGTCGGAAGTCCAGCAGATCGTTCAGCTCCGTGGGCGGGCGCTCGTGGATCAACCGGGCGAAGGCGGCGTAGTGACCGTCGTCGTCGGCGGCGATGGCCCTCTGGAGGAGGTGGGCGGCCGCCACCTCGGTGGCGGCCCGATCCTCCGAACGGTTCGCCCGGGAGGGTGCGGTGAGCGTCAGTTCGTTCAGGGCCCCCACGACCTCCTTGTTCTTGGTGTGGTACTCACCGCGCGCCCTCACCCGGTAGAACCCCGTCGTCTCGGGTGCGGCCGCCTCGTGGCGGGAGATGCAGTCCCGGCCCAGCTCGGACCAGCCGAGGCCGCCGACCTGGTTGGCGCTGCCCCGGAAACAGACGTCGACGACCTCGGGGTCGAGGCCTATGACCTCGAAGATCTGTGCTCCCCGGTAGGAATCCACGGTGCTGATGCCCATCTTGGACAGGATCTTGAGCACTCCGGCCTCCACCGCGGCCCGGTACCGGGCCTGGGCCTCGGGGCTGAGGAGGGTCGAGTCCTCGCCCTCGTCCACCGCGGCGGTCACCGACTGCAGGGCCAGCCGGGGGCAGATGGCGTCGGCCCCGTAGCCCAGCAGGCAGGCGAAACCGTGCACGTCCCTGGTGTCGTCGGCCACGACCACCAGGCTGGTGGCGGTCCGGAGTTCGGCCTCGATCAGGGCGTGGTGCACGGCACCGGTCGCCAGCAGGGACGGCACCGGAACCCTCTCGGAGGTCTCCTCACCGTCGTCGAGCACCAGCAGGCCGGCACCCTGCTCGACGGCGGCGACGGCCTCGGAGGCCATGCGTCTCACCGCCCGTTCCAGGCCCTCGGCCCCCTCGGCCACGGGGAAGGTCATGTCCAGGGTGACGCAGGGGAAAGGACTCCGCGCCTCGTCGGTCAGCTCCGCCACCGCCGACGGGTAGAGGAAGAAGGTGGGGAGCTCGACGAGATTGGCGGCCTCCACACCTTCGGAGAGGATCGGGAGTCGGGGTCCCAGGAGGGTCCGGAGACTCATCACGAAGCCCTCGCGGATCGGGTCGATCGGGGGATTGGTGACCTGGGCGAACCTCTGACGCAGGAAATGGCTGACCGGACGGGGCCATCCCGCCATCGGGGGCAGGGGCGAGTCGTCGCCCATGGAGAAGGTGGGCTCCTTGGCGTCGGTGTACATCGGACGGACGATCATCGCCAGCTCGTCTCGGGTGTAGCCGTGAACGGCCTGGCGGTGCTCCAGATCGAAGGGCACCTCGAGTTCGGGTTCCCCGACACCCGTCGGGATGAATCCGTCGGTGGACCACCGGGCGTAGGGGCCCAGGGAGGCCACGTGGGCCTTGACCTCGTTCTCGAGCTGGATCGTCCCGCCGGGCACGACGTGGATCATCTGACCGGGGCCGAGGCGACCCCGTCGGACCTCGCCCCGCCCGCTGACGTCCACCGCCCCCACCTCCGAGCAGCAGACCACCAGCCCGTCCTCGCAGATCTCCCACCTCATCGGCCTCAGACCGTTGCGGTCCAGGGCGGCACCCACGGAGCGTCCGTCGGTGAATATGACCCCGGCGGGGCCGTCCCACGGCTCCATGAGGGCGGAGTGGTAGGCGAAGAATCCCCGAAGATCGGGATCCAGATCCGGGAGGTTCTCCCAGGCGTCGGGGATGAGCATGGCCATGGCGTGGCGGGGGTCGCGCCCGGCGTGGACCAGCAGCTCGAGGGCCGAGTCGAGCTTGGCGGAGTCGGACTGCCCGGTATCGAAAAGGGGGTGGAACAGATCCTCCGCCCCGAGGCCCACCGCCTCCGTCCCCAGCACCGAGCGGGCGTTCATCCGGTTCTGGTTACCTTCGATGGTGTTGATCTCGCCGTTGTGGCAGAGCATTCGGAACGGCTGGGCCCTCTCCCACGTCGGAAGGGTGTTGGTGGAGAACCTCTGATGGAAGATCACGAAGTCGGCCACCATGCGCTCGTCGGAGAGGTCGGCGTAGAAGTCGCCGAGGCGGTCCGCCGCCGCCAGCCCCTTGTAGACGATGGTCCGGAACGAGCACGAGGCCGGGTAGACGTGGGCGAAGGTCCGGCTGATGCGGCGTCGCAGGCGGTAGGCACGGATCTCGTCGGTGTCGTCACCGGGCCCGGTGAACAGGAGCTGAACCATCCCCGGACGGCTGGCGGCGGCGATGCTGCCCAGAACGGAATCGTCGGTCTCGGGAACCCGCCAGCCCGTTGGATCCAGACCCTCCTCCCGGGCCAGGGCCTCGAGGGCCTCCCGGGGTTCGGGCCCGCGGACGAAGAGGTTGGCGACCCCCACCCCCTCGCCGAAGAGGCCGGCGGGAATCGGGAGAAGTACACCGGCGCCGTCCCCCGAGAGGGAGTCGGCCGCGACAGCCCCCCGGTGCTTCACATTGGCCAACCCGGCGATGGCGGCTTCCACCAGGGAGCGGGAGGCGGTCCCACCGGCATCGGCCACGAACCCGATTCCGCACGCGTCCCGTTCGATCTGAGCCAAGGCAGGCAACTCCTGTTTCGGTGATTCCCGGCCCTTCGGGGGCGTCGGGGCGTCCTGGGAATAGGGGAATGGGATCCGGGGGCGCTTCGCCGTTGAAGTGGGCGTCGTTGCCTGCCTCCCGTGGATCACCGATGATACCGGCGCCGGGCCCCGGCTCCCAGACGGGCCGGTCGCCGGGGGCGACGGGACCGCGAGACGTTCGTCGGGCGCCAATACGCCGGTGGGTGTCGGCGGGGCACCTAAGCTCGTTGTTCGGAAGTTGCACCTGAAGGGAAGTCGATGAGCGAGTCCACCACCCACCCCGGCGGAGAGGAGCGCGAGGAACTGCGCCGCATGGTCGGTTGGATCATCTTCCTGTTCCTGGCCGCGGCGGCCGTCATCGGCGCCTTCATCGTGACCGGAGTGGGCGACAGCAGTGCCCCGACCTCGACCACCGCGGTGGCCGAACCTCTGGTGGATCTGTCCCGGGCGGCCGCCGTGGCGGGGTCGGCGGGGCTGGAGGGAGTCTCCGTGTCCGCCGACGGTGGGGTGGTGACCGTCTCGGGAACCGCTCCCGACCGGGCCACCGCCGACGCTGCCCTGGCCGCCGTGGCCGACCTGCCCGGGGTCGGTCAGGTGGTGGACATGATCTCCATCGTCGCCCCCGACCAGGGATCGGGAGCCGGCGGTGGCACCGTGACCGCCGACATCGATCCCGATTCGGTGGCTGCGGTGCTGGCCGCCAACGGGGTGATGGACCCGATGTTCACCGTGAACGGTGAGTCGGTCACCGTCGAGGGTGTGGTCGAGAGTCGCCAGCAGGCCCAGGCCATCGTCGATGCGGTGGCCGACCTGCCCGGAGTGGCTGCCGTGGTCGACCAGCTCGACGTCATCCCCCTGCTCAACCGGGAGGCCCGGGTGCTGGCGATTCTGCGGGCCCACGGGGTCTCCGACGCCAAGGCGCAGATAACCGCCGACGGCCTGGTCACCATCGAGGGCACCTTCCCCGACGAGGAGAGCCATGCCGCCGCCCTGGCGGAGCTGGAGGGGCTGCTCTACGTCAATGACATCGACGACCAGCTCACC
>DRKF01000161.1 GCA_011051915.1 Acidimicrobiales bacterium
AGAGCCAGGTCACCCGGTCGTTCTCGGACCACTCCAGGGTGATGGGAACCAGGTCCTCGGCCAGGATCTCGAAGAAGCCGTCCAGGTCGGTTGCGTCCTCCTCCCGGTGGGGAAACAGGTACCGGATGGTCTTGGCGGCGGCCACCCTGATACCGACCGGCTCGGTGGAACGGGGACCGTACCGGGCCACGAGGTCGGCCGGTAGGCGGTCCAGGTCCCAGGGTGGGCCGGCGGCCATGACGGCCTGGGCCGCTCGGCGCTCCCCGCAGCCACCCTTCACCAGCATGTCGACCAGGGCCTGGGCCTCGGGGATCTCCTTGGCGCTCGGCTCGTTGGCACTGACCCAACCGAACTCGGTGAAGTGGATCCAGCTGTTCCGGGCCTCCTGAATCATGCTCCTTTCCCTCGGGCTCCAGCCGGCATCGTGGGCGGCGTCGGCCAGGAGGTCGATACTGCCGACACCGGGTTTGGTCCCGGCCAGAGCACCGAGGGCCTCCGAGGCGGAGTCGATCTGTCGGAGTACGCCCCGGACGACCTCGGCCCGATCGGCGGGCACTCCCAACTCGAGCAGGACCGCGTGGGTACGGTCGGGGTCGAGAGCAGGACGGGTCGCCACGACGTAGGCCAGTGGTGTGATCTGCCCGACCCTGTTCGAACGACGGAATCCGGCATTGACGAGAAAGAGTTCGAAGAGGCGGCCCAGCGCCTTCCAGGAGGCACTCACATCGCCGGTTCCGACCAGACCCAGGGACTCGATCAGCCGGGCCATCTCAGCAGCGGCGAACTCGAAGAGATCGGCCTTCATGTCCACGAGGTCCTCGAGGGTCGGGCCGTCGGAGCCGACCTTGGCCGGGCGGGGGTGGTAGCCGATTCCGGTGGCGTACACGGTGGCCTTGCCGTCGTGGACCTGGATGACCCCCCGACCGAACCTCTTGGTGTCGAACTCGTAGGCGAAGCCGCCCACGTCGGGCCACACCTGCCGAAGTATCCCCGCATGGTCGCCTACCGGACGGAAGCCCACTGGTCCCGAAGTCCGAAGCCACTGCGGATTCCCACCTTCGCTCTCCACAGGACCATGATGGCATGTCCACCGTCGTGGCAGCGGAGGACACCGGGGGCACCCAATAGAGTGATGTGGCATGCCCCGGGGAGGTCGCGGAGCCGGTGGCACCTCCAGCGAAGGGTGGCTTCCTTGTCCGGCAGTTCGTGGTGTCGTTCCATCTCGGGCCTGGTCCTGGCGCTGGTCATCCTGTCGGGATGCTCGGGCGGTTCGGACGGCATCGCGCCCGCCGCTTCGGACAGCGGGGACGGTGTGCCCGCCGCCGCCGCTTCGGACAACGGTGATGAAGCGGTGGTGGACTACCGCTTCGCGGAGTTCGAGCTGGTCGAGGCTTTCCTGGGCCCGCCGGCGACCGCTTCGACACCGGGGCTGAGCGAACTCCCGGGACCCGACGCCTACGGGACTGGGCAGTCGGCGGTAACTGCTCCCGCGGGTCGCTACGGTCCCTTCACCGTCGTGAACGGCCCCGGTGTGGGCTACGCGATCCGATACGCGGCCGGGTTGGTGCCGCCTCAGCCCGGTGGGTTGGCCGATCTCGAGCGGGAAGGCCTGGTCTTCGAGGACGGCGAGCATGTCGTCGTCCAGTGGCTGAATCGCAAGGGCGGGCTGTGGACGGCGGTGTTGACGCCGGTGGGGGAACTGCCGATGTCGGACCCGTCACTGGCGCCGGTACTGGCGAACATGGCGGACTTCATGGGTGCAGCAACCTCGGCGGGCTACACCATCTCCTACGAGCGGCTGTGGGAGGACACGACGCTTCAGAACCGGGGCACCGGTGCCGTGACCACCGGCGATCAGGGAGAGAGCTGGACGGCGACCGTTGCCAGCGACCTCACCTCAGCGGGCTTCTTCCTCACCTCGTCGTGGACCCTGACGTCCGACGGGATCGACGATGGTGCGCTGTCCCACGTGGAGAGTCGGTGGACGCCGGGAGCCCACTTCGTGCGGGCCGGTTGCACTGATTCGGAGCTGTCGAACAGCGGGTGGGTTCGAATCGAGTGGAACGCCCAGGCCTTCGCCAATCTGACCGAACCCGGGTACGTACCGGCATTGTGGGAACGTCTCATCAAGCCCCGACCGGTGGAACACGGTGGGGGTCGGAGCGTGATCGCCTTCTCCCTGCGCCGTGGCGGACTGCTCGGTGTTCCCTGGCCTCTGTGGTCCTACGGGGACGACTGGGAGACAGAGGTCCGGGTCGAAGTCGCCGACACGGGTGAGATTCAGGGGATGAAGGTGGTGAGTAGCCGCGGCCCGGTCGAAAGCGGGGGACCCGGATCGGACGTGGTCGACATCGATTTCGAGGCCTGGAACGAGCCGATCGACATCGAGGCGCCCACCGACGTGGTCACCGTTCCGCCGTGGCCGCAATCGTGTCGGCTTCCGAGCTGAACAGGCTGGTGGGGCCCGATGGTCAACCCATGGCCTCGAGGAGATCCCGGAGGTTCAGGGACTCGAGGTCCTCCCGCTCGGCCACCAGGCGAACGGTGTCCTCGTAGGTCGTCCACATGGCGTCTCTCTCCTCGGTCGTGAGGAGGGGGGCCGCCAGGGTGGGGTCCCACGGGGGTCGACGCCGGTCCTGCACATAGACGGTGGTCCAGGCCGATGCGGTGGCGAAGAAGTCGTTGTCGTGGATCTTCACCCCTATGAACGGCAGGCCGGCGGTGCCCCTCCCGAGGGCGGTCTCCAGGGCGGGTGCGAGGATGTCCGCCGGATCCTCTCCCGGGTGCTCCCACAGGCGCGCCTCGGCCTGCTCGGGACGAACCAGGAGGCCGCCCACGACATCGCCGAGTTCCGCCGGGCGCCCGTGGACGACGGTGAGGGAGGCACCCAGATCGGCGTAGACGGCCCTCACGGCGGATGCGACACCGGAGTCGGACGGAGCGGCGGCGGCCGCCGGAGGCAGGTAGCCGATGAGGTCGGCCACGTACCGGTACCCGCCGGGCCCGTCGGTGGTCTCACCGGTGACGGGGTCGACGGCGTGGGTCTCGTAGCGCAGAACGGTCGAGTACTGCTCGTCGGGGGTCATGGCCCCCAGCCCCAACCAGTCGGCACCGCTCCCGTAGGGCCGGGGAGGGCGAACGTGGTATGAGATCGCCACCACCGGCGAGGCGACCAACCGGGAGAACACCTCGGGATGCTTGGTGGAGAGGATCCGGGCCATGTCGTCGGTGAGGTAGATGTCGACCGCGACACCGGTGTCCTCGTGGAGGGACACCAGCCGGTCGAGGATCGCCGCCGACTCGTCGGGATGGGCGAAGTCCTGGACGTTGACGGCGAACAGGACCCGGACCGATGCCGGGCCCGGGGTCTCCGTCGGCGGAACGGAGCCGGTGGAGGTGGTGGCCGGGTCTGTGGTCGGTGGGGCAACGACCGTGGAACCACCCGCCTCGCCGGTCGAGGCGGGAGAATCCGTGTTCTGTGACGACGTCGAGGAGGTACCGCCGTCGGAGCACGACGCCACCACCAGAGCGATCAGCAGCAGCAGTGGCAGACATCGGCGGCGGATGGTCGTTCCTCCTCTGGAAGTGCTCCGGTCCTGTCGGCCGGGGCGGGGCCGGACTAATCGGGATCTGCGGCGCCGTCGACGATCGCCCCCCGCCGGCGGAGGTCATCGCGAAGTCCAGCCACGTCCACGCCGTGAACCAGGCCACCGGTCCCGAGAGCGGCCACGGCTGCGGCTCCGGCCGCCTCCCCGGTGGCCATGGCGGCGGGAATCTCCTTGGTCGCCTGATGTACGTAGCGGCTGGTCGAGATGCACCGTCCCGCGGTCAGCAGGTTGGTCACCCGGGGTGTGGTGAGGCACCGGTAGGGGATGTCGAACACCACACCCCGCCGGGTCCAGTGACCGGTTCGGGCGACGGCGTCGTCAAACACTCGATCCACGTCCTCCTTGGCCAGGATGTAGTCGCCTGTCAGCCGGCGGGACTCCGTAATACCCAGCAGCTTGGCGATGTCGTCCAGCCAGGCGTCGGCGAACCCGGGCTCGCGGTCACGCAGTCCGGACACCTCGGCCATCACCCCCCGACGGCACTCGAGCTCGGCCCGGGTGAGGTCCTCCGCATCGGTGGGGTCGATCCGGAAGTCCACGGCCCCGGGGCCGCCCCAGGGCACCAGGACCCGCCCGGGGTCGGTGGTGCGGAACCAGCCGCGTCCCGGCCGGTCGGAGGAGGTGTCGACGACACCTCCCATTCGGAACCACTGGAACGGGTAGACGCGAGTCAGGTCGTAGGCGGCTCCGGCGTAGTGGAACACGTCACCGTCGCCGGTGGTGTCGATCACGACGGTGGGAGCCAGTACCTCGCGCCCGCTCTTGGACTCGACGACCACGGTCTCGACCCGGTCCTCCGAACCGTAGGTGGCCGTGCAGGAGGTGTGCAGGCGGATGTGGACCCCGGCCTCCCGGAGGAGCTCATGGGAGACGTTGACGAAGGCCTCGGGTTCGAAGGCCACCGAGTAGCGGACGTTCTCGGGGGGTCGACCCCACACCAGCCCCCAGCGCCGCCAGTTCTCGACCCGGTCGGGGTCCTCCGAACCCCACTCGGACCGGTCGGGGAAACGGGCGGCACCCAGGGCGGACAGCCGGTCGACGAACTCCTGACACTGACCGGCGACCACCTGGTGTCCCTCGCCGTCGTCGAGGGTCAACAGCAGGTTGATCAGCCCGAAGGTGGCCAGACCACCGACGAAGCCCAGTTTCTCGACCAGCCAGGTATCGGCACCTCTACGGGCCGCGGCCAGGGCGGCGGACACCCCCGCCGATCCGGCTCCCACCACGAGCACGTCGGGCCGGGCGAGCACCGGGAGATCCCGTGCCGGCTCCCGCCACCGGTCGGGTGGGGGACCGGTCATGACCCGTTGGTCCAGACCGTCGGATTCACCGGGACGGCAGGCCCGTGTCGAGTGACCATGGTTCTCCTCCATCGGAGACTCGGTGGATGGGCGCCGGCCGGTGGAGTCCGGGGCTGCGGCGACGAACCGAGGGCCCGTCACCCGCGCGCCGCGGCGGAAGGCAACTGCCCGGCGACATCCGACTTGTACCCCTCGGAAGGGGTTCGGGGCAACCGGACGGTCGAATCGGTGTGCGGGTTCACCCTTCGGATCCGACCGGGTGGTGTCGCTGTCGACCGGTCCGACGCGACGGGGTGGTGTCAGGCGGCGGCGGTCCGACGCGACCGGGTGGTGTCAGGCGGCGGCGGTCGAGGCCGAGAGGCGGCGCAGGCCGGATTCACCCGTGGGAGGCTCGGCCTGCCACGGCACGGTCACGACGCGGCGGGCCAGGTTCTCGTGCACCTCGGTGATCCAGCGGATCTCCTCCGACGCCCGACGGGCCAGAACCGGATCGGTGGTCCCCGAGGCGGAGAGGCTGCGGTTCACGATCCAGGCCTCGGGTTCGATACCCGCCCGGCGGAGATCCTCCTGCAGCGATGCCGCCTCGTGAACCGGGGTGGGTTCGGGGAGGGTGACTATCAGCAGAT
>DRKF01000162.1 GCA_011051915.1 Acidimicrobiales bacterium
CCGTCTGTACGTCGGCGGGCGCTTCTACTCCATCGGAGGGTACGACCGCACCCGGTTGGCGGCGGTGAACCTCGACACCCAGAGCATCGACACCTCCTTCGATCTGCCCGTGGACGAGCCCACCGGCGCCTCGGGCGGATCCTCGGTGAAGCACCTCGAGGTATCACCCGATGGGACCACCCTGCTGTCGGTCCACAACGACCGTCTGGTCGACGGTGAGGTGAGGGCCGGGGTGGCGCTGATCGACATCTCCGGACCGGTGGCGACCCTGAAGCCCTGGTACACCGACCTCTACGACCTGAACCGTTGCGGAGTCTGGAACGACACCCGGGTCCGCTCCGCCGCCATCTCACCCGACGGCAGCTACTTCGTGGTGGTGTCCTCCGGCGACGACCATCCCCCCGCCTGCGACACGGCCGTCGCCTTCCCCATGGCCGGCGAGGGTCGGGTGGAACCGTTGTGGATCTCCCGCCACTTCGACACCGTGGAGTCGGTGGCCGTCACCTGGAACGCGGTGTACGTCGGGGGCCACTTCTACTTCCAGGAGGCGGCCGGGGCCACCGATCCCTGGCCCGGCGACGACAACGTCACCTACGGGGGTGGCGGGGCCTCGGTGCTCGAGCCCGAGGTCACCTACCGGCGGCGCATGGGTGCGCTCAACCCCGAGGACGGCACGGCGTTGGACTGGCAGCCCCAGTCCAACGGGGCCCGGGGGGTGCTGGTACTGCGAGCGACCGAGGGGCAGCTCCTGATGGGTCACGACGGGACCGAGATCGGCAACCAGGCCCTGGGTCGCCACGGCTCGTTCCCCCTGCCCGACGCCCCGCCCGGAGCGGCCCCGGTTCTCCCACTCGCTCTGACGACCACGACCACCACCGCACCTGCCACGACGACGACCACGACCCCGTCCACGACCACGACCTCGACGACCGCTCCCCCCACCACGACGACCAGCACGACCTCGACCACGACGACAACGGCCGCTCCCGCTCCCACGACCTCGACGACCGCTCCCGCGACCACCACCACCTCGACCACTGCTCCCGCGTCCCAGGCCGAGGCCGGGGGGGAGCCCGACCAGCCGCCCGGCTACTGGATGGTCGAGCGCAGCGGTGTGATCCACTCCTTCGGGGCGGCCCCGGACTTCGAGGCGGTGGACGCCTCCGCCGTCGACATGGCCACCGACCCGACGGGGACCGGGGTGTGGATCCTCGACAGCAGCGGCCGGGTGCAGGTGCGGGGATCGGCCCACTGGTACGGCGACGCCGACCTCACCGCCCTGGCTCCGGGAGAGTCGGTCTCGGCCATCTCCGCCCGGCCCGGAGGCGACGGCTACTGGGTCTTCACCGACCGGGGTCGGGTCATGGCCTTCGGATCGGCCGCCGATCACGGCGACCTGCTCGACCTGCCCCTGGACGGCCCCATCGTGGCCTCGGTGGCGACCGTGTCGGGCGAGGGCTACTGGATGATCGGTGACGACGGCGGGGTGTTCGCCTTCGGTGACGCCGAGTTCCATGGCTCCACCGGGGGGATGGTCCTCGACCGGCCGATCGTGGGCCTGGCCCCCGACCCCGACGGCGACGGGTACTGGCTCGTGGGCGCCGACGGGGGCGTGTTCGCCTTCGACGCCCCCTTCCGGGGCTCACTTCCCGCCGTGCTCTCAGGGGTCGAGCTGAACCGGCCGATCGTCGCCCTGGTCCCCTACGGCAACGGGTACGTCATGCTGGGCTCCGACGGAGGTGCGTTCTCCTTCAGTGACCAGCCCTTCCTGGGCTCTCTGGGAGCCGATCCCCCCGACTCCGACGTCGTCGCCATCGCCGCGTTCTGAGCCGGTCTCGCGACCCGGGTACCGACTCAGACGTCGGTTGTCATCGAATGGGAACACACGATCCCCACGCTTGGTGGTGGCTCGTGACTCACTACCACTCTCCGTGTAGAGTTGTGGTCGCTATTGGCCGGAAACCCCACTCCGGCAGCGAGGAACCGGGCGACAGTATCGATGGGAACGATGACCAGGCGAGAACCGGACAGCACCGGACAGCGGCGACTCACCCGAGTGCTGGTGGCCCTGGTGGCCATGATCACCGTTGTCGGATCCACCACCGTGCTGGTCGGCGGCGCCCAACCGGCAGCGCCCGCCGAACTGGCCTCGGCCCAACCCCGTACCGACCTCCCCGTCGTGCTGGACGGCGAGGTCTCCGTGGTGGCCCGGGCCGGTAACACCGTGTTCATGGCCGGGACCTTCACCCAACTTCGGAACTCCGGTGACACGACGGTTGTGACCCAGCCCTACCTGGCCGCCTACGACGCCACCACCGGGGCCCTGCGTACCGACTTCGATCCGGTGATCGACAAGCCGGTCCAGGCCCTGGCCGTTTCCGTCGACGGCTCCACGCTCTACGTGGGGGGCCAGTTCTCCAACGTGGACGGGCAGAAGCGTCGCAAGCTGGCCGCCCTGGACGTGGCCACCGGTGAGCTCGATACCGACTTCGTGTTCAACGCCGACAGTCGGGTGACCGCCCTGGCCGTGGGTGGCGACCACCTCTACGTGGGAGGCAAGTTCACGATGCTGGCGGGCCAGGCCCACACCCGCCTGGCCGCGATCGACCTCACCGCCGGGGCCGTGGACCCCGACTTCACCGTCGACATCGAGCAGGGCACCGGTTACAACGGCGGCTCCGCCGTGAAGGCCCTCGAGGTCTCGCCCGACGGCTCCACCCTGCTGAGCGTCCACAACGACCGACTGGTCGGAGGTCAGGTCCGCACGGGTGTCGCCCTGATCGACATCTCCGGGCCGGTGGCCACCGTCAGGCCCTGGTACACCGACCTGTACGACCTGAACCGCTGCAACGGGGCCGACAACACCCTCGTCCGCGACGGTACCTTCTCCCCTGACGGCAGCTACCTGGTGGTCGTCTCCTCCGGTGACGACTACCCCCCCGCCTGCAACACCGCTGTGGCGTTCCCCGTCGCCGGAAACGGACGGGTGGACCCGCTTTGGATCTCCCGACACTTCGACACCGTCGCCGCCGTGGCCATCACCTGGAACGCCGTCTACGTGGGAGGCCACTTCTTCTACGAGGAGGCGCCCGGTTCCGACAACCCCTGGCCCGGGGCCGGTCTGCAGTTCCGCGACGGAGACGCCCGCGAGCTGGGCGACCAGGTGGTCCTGCGCCGTCGGCTCGGCGCCCTCAACCCCGAGGACGGCAAGGCCCTCGACTGGTCACCACACACCAACGGTGACCGGGGGATCCTGGCCCTCGACGTGGCCGGAGGGGAGCTGCTCATGGGCCACGACGGCGACGAGATCGCCGGTCAGAGCCTCGGCCGCCACGGCAGCTTCGCCCTGCCCCCCATGCCCCCCGGCGCCGACTTCGTCCGTCCCCTGGGCCTCCCCGGACCCCCGGTCACGACCACCACGACCACGACCACCGCACCGACGCCCACCACCGCAGCGGGCAACGCTCCGAGTCGCGGCTACTGGCTGCTGGAGGCCGACGGCCAGGTCCACCCCTTCGGAGCCGCCGCCGCCCTCACCGCCGCCCCGGCCCCGGCGGTGGACATCGCGGTCCTCCCCGACGGCGAATCGGCCTGGATCCTCGACACCTCCGGGCGGGTCTATCCCCGGGGTAGCGCCATCTGGTACGGCAACGTCGACCTGAACAGCCTGAGCCCGGGCGAGAGGGTGTCGGCCATCTCGGCCCGGCCCAGCGGCGACGGCTACTGGATCTTCACCGACCGCGGCCGGGCCCTGGCCTTCGGTGCCGCACCCGACCTCGGTGATGTGTCCAACCTCGCCCTTCGGGGCCCGATAATCGCCTCGGTCGCCACCGTCACCGGAGAGGGCTACTGGATGGTCGGCGACGACGGCGGGGTGTTCGCCTTCGGTGACGCCGAGTTCCACGGCTCCACCGGCGCCATGACCCTCGACCAGCCGGTGGTGGGCCTGGCCCCCGACCCCGACGGTGACGGCTACTGGCTGGTCGCCGCCGACGGAGGGGCGTTCGCCTTCGACGCCCCCTTCCGGGGGTCACTGCCCGGCATCCTGAACGGCACCCCCCTGGCCCGCCCGATCGTGGGCATGGTCGCCTACGGCAACGGCTACGTCATGCTCGGGGCCGACGGAGGGACCTTCTCCTTCAGCGACAGGCCCTTCCTGGGCTCGTTGGGGGCCAATCCCCCCGACTCCGACGTGGTGGCCATAGCCGCCTTCTGACGGGTGGTACCGGGGCCCAGCGCTCAG
>DRKF01000163.1 GCA_011051915.1 Acidimicrobiales bacterium
TGGCCCGCCTGCAGAAGGCTCGCTCCCGGTTGGAGCTGAAGATGGGCCGGCCCGCCACCCTCACCGAGCTGGCGGCCGAGGTGGACATGCCCGAGGACAAGGTCACCGAGGCGCTGCGCTTCGCCGCCGAGCCCCTGTCGTTGTCCGAGCCTCTCCGTGAGGACGGCGACGCCGAACTCGGTGACGTGGTGGAGGACCGCTCGGCGGAGTCTCCCTTCGAGGTGGCGGCGACCTCACTGCTGCCCGATGCGATCAATCAGCTGCTCGCTCCCCTCGACGAGAGGGAGCGGGAGATTCTCAAGCTCCGTTTCGGGCTCGACCGTGGTGAACCTCGCACCCTCGAGGAGGTGGGTGAGCACTTCAACCTCACCCGTGAGCGGATCCGCCAGATCGAGGCCCGAGCCATGTCGAAGCTGCGTCATCCCAGCAGCGACACCGGGGCCCGTGACCTGCTGTCGGTCTGAGACGAGGGTCGGAGGTTCCGGTTCTGGAGGTGTCTGAGCGCCTGGTGGGCTCCCCCGCCTTCAAAGCGGGTGGGACGGGTGATCCCCGTCCGGCGGGTTCGATTCCCGTCCACCTCCGCCAACCGGATGTTCGGCCGGTCGGTCCCGGCGGTGAACCCGACAGGGTCCGGGCCGCGGAACCCTCGAGCCGGGGGTGGTGAGCGTGAGCAAGCCGATGTTGGCGGTCATCGCCGCGGTGCTCACCTACCTGGCGTACCGCAAGGTCAACCTCGACTGATCTCCTGACGGCGACCGGATCGGGTGCCGGACGGGCCCGCCCCGGCGACACCGGCGCCGGAATCGGTACCGAGATTTCCCCTCCGGGGTATTGATCCCCGGCGAAGTGGCAAATAGGTTGGCCCCCTTCCTCCTCAGATCGTTGGGCGAGGGGAGGAACGGTGCGGACCGGCAGGATCTCGAGGATCATCGGTGGCGGGCGTCGGACAGCTAGGCGTGGGACATCCGGCCCGGAGACCGGGCCCGACCCGACATCCGGCGGCGAAGCCCTGGTGCACCGGCTGCATCGCCAGGTCGCCGCCCGGCCGGGGGACACCGCCCTCGACGATCTGGTCCGGATGGCCCGCCGAATGGAACCGGGACTCGGGGCCTCCGAGGCCGAGGCGACGGCGCGTCATGTGGTCACGAGGGTTCACGGCCTGGGACCGATCGACCCGCTGATGTTGGACCCTTCGGTGTCGGAGGTGATGATCAACGGTCCGGGTCCGGTGATGGTGGAGAGAGGGGGACGGCTGCACGAGAGCGAAGTGCGCATCGGCGCGGCCGATCTGGAGGCCCTCGTGGACCGGCTTCTGACCGAGTCGGGGCGAAGGGTCGACCGCCGGTCACCGATGGTTGACTCCCGCCTGCCTGACGGGTCGAGGGTCAACATCGCCGTACCCCCCGTGGCGGTCGGTGGTCCCTATGTGACCATCCGGCGCTTTGTGCTGGTGGACGCGGATCTGGCCGACTTCGGGCCTCCGCCGGTCGTGGAGTGTCTGGAGCGGGCGGTGGCGGACCGGAGCAACATCCTGGTCCTGGGGCCGACGGGGTCCGGCAAGACGACCCTCCTCAACGCCATCGGCCGCCGGGTCGAGCCGGCGTGTCGGATGGTGGTGATGGAGGACGCCGCCGAGCTGCGGATCTCGGGGCCCCACGTGGCCCGTCTGGAGGCCCAGCCGGCGAACATGGACTCCGAGGGCGAGGTCACGATGGGTGATCTCCTCGTCAACGCCCTCCGGATGCGACCGGATCGACTGGTGGTGGGAGAGATCCGGGGGCCGGAGGCCGTGGACCTGATCCATGCCCTCAGCACGGGCCACCGGGGAAGTCTGGCCACGATCCACGCCTCGGGTCCCGCCGACGCCCTGCGCCGCATCGAGCTCCTGGCGGTGGGGGAGGGAAGGTCACCGGAGGTGGTGGCGGCTCAGATCAGGGCCGGTCTGGACCTCATGGTCGAGGTGGAGCGACTGGAGGACGGACGCCGTCGGGTGCGGACCCTCGCTGAACTGAACGGCGGTGCTCCCGACTCCGAACCGGAGAACGTGTACCGGGTGGCCGAGCGATGACCGGCCTCGGGCCCGAGCAGGTGGGACTGCTTGCTTCCTACGCGGCGGTGATGGTGGCCACCGCCGCTCTGGTGGTCCGACACGTCCGGTGGCGTCGGGCGGAGCGGGAGACGGCGGGACTGCCCGAACTGCTGGAGGTGGTGGCGGCCCGGCTCCGTTCGGGTATGTCTCTGGTCGCCTCCCTACCGCAGGAACCGCCCCCGGCGGCCTCGCCCGTCGAGGCCCGTCTGGCCGACCTCCGGTCGAGACTGGCGATCGGGCTTCACCGGGGAGAGGCGATCGAGGAGTGGTCACGGGGCCTGATCGGGGACGACTGGTCGGTGGTGTCCGCGGTTCTCTCGATCGGCACCGGTCTCGGAGGTGGCGACGCCCGGGCCCTGGATCACGCCGCCGCCTCGCTGAGGGACCGTCACCTGCGACGGCTCGCCGTGCGGACCCAGGCGGCACAGGCCCGGGCCTCGGCGCTGCTGGTGGGGGTATCGCCATGGATCATCACCCTCGTGTCCTGGGCGGGTGGAGGTGAAGGAGCGACGCTCCTGGCCTCGACCCGGTGGGGTCAGTGGTGCCTGTCGGCTGCCGCCGGCCTGGACCTGGCCGGGGCCCACTGGATGTTCCAACTGGTCGGCGCCACCGAGAGGAGGGTCGGTGGTGTCTGAGCCGGGCCTGGCGGTACCGCCCTTCTTCCTGCTGACCGCCGTGCTCGTGATCCGGTGGTGGTCGGGGCTGCGGCGGGCGAGGATGCGTGAGGCGAGGATCGCGGCCGAGATTCCGTCTCTCATGGAGCTGGTCCTGGTCGGGGCCCGGTCCGGGCTGGGCCTGGGTGCCGCTCTGGATCTGGCTGCCACCCATTCCCGGAGTGACGCCGGTGGGGATCTCCGAGCGGCCATGGGTGTCCGGAGGCGGGGTATACCCCTGTCCGAGTGCCTGTCCGACCTGAGGCCGGTGTGGGGTCCCCATGGACAGTTGGCGATCGGTGTCCTGCTGGCCTCCCACCACTACGGTGAGCCCCTGGTCCCGGCCATGGAGCGCCTGGTGAGTGATCTACGGGCCCGGTCGGCGGCCCGGGCCGAGGCCGAGGCCCGGAAACTGCCTACCCGGTTGCTCCTGCCGCTGGTGTTCCTGGTTCTGCCCGCTTTCGCCCTGCTGACGGTGGTACCGGTGCTGGTCGAGGCCCTCGGTGGCTCCTGATGCCCCCGATGCCGGGGTTGCTCCCGATGCCCCTGGTGTCCCATGGATTCCTGATGCGCCGGTGGCCCCGGCCTGGCGGGGTCACCGCTGAACCGGTTTTTCGAAAGCTTCCCCCTCCCGAATGAACGGTGGCCGGCAGGCCCCGTGGTGATCAGCTCAGGAGGCTGCACGATGGATGTGACAGATGACGAACGACCCCGGACGGCGCCGCCGCCGGCCGGCGGCCCGGACCCGATGGGGACATCGGAACCCGACATGGAGTTCGGTCACGGCGGTGAGGAAGGCCAGACCACGGCCGAGTACGCCCTGCTGACCGGCGCCATGGCCCTCATTCTGGGTCTGGTGGCGGCCTGGGCCGCCTCGACGGGAAAGATCGGCGGGTTGCTGGACACGGTGTTCGACTCCCTGATCGGATCCGCCGGCGGATGAGGGGGAACCGGTCCCAGGAGGGCCAGAGCACCGTGGAGCTGGCCCTCCTGTTGCCGTTCATCGTCGCTCTCTCCCTCACCCTGGTTCAGCTGGCCCTGGTCGTCAGGGCCCAGATCCTCGTGGTCCACACGGCGAGGGAGGGGGCCCGGGTGGCCGCGGTCGGAGGCGCCGGGCCCCAGGTGCGGCAGTCGGCCACCATGGCCTCGGGGCTCGACCCGACCCGGATGAGGCTCGAGATCAACCACCCGGGGCCCTCCCTGGTGCGGGTGAGGGTGGTGTACCGGGTGCCGATCCGTATCCCCCTGATCGGGGCCTTCAGCGACGGAGTCGACGTGTCATCGAGCGCCATCATGATGATGGAGGGCCCGTGAGACTCCCGGCGAGGCCCGGAGCGCCGACCTCAGGGGTCACCCGGCAGCTTTCCCCTGTTTCCGGGCCGCGGTCACTGATCGGGTTGGAGCAGTCTCCGGTACAGATCGGCGGTGAGGGGGTCGAACGCCACCAGGGTTATCTCGCCAACCATGGTTGGAGTCTCGCTCAGAGTGGTGACGGCGATCCTGGCGGCGGGCTCGGGCGGGAATCCGTACACCCCGGTGCTGATGGCCGGAACGGCGATGGACACGGCCCCGACCTCATCGGCCCGGGCCAGGATCGACCGGTAGGTCGCGGCCAACTGCTCGGGTTCCCCGGCCCGGCCTCCTCGCCATATCGGGCCCACGGCATGGATGACCCACCGGCTCGGAAGACCGAATGCGGGGGTGATGACGGCTCCTCCGGTGGGACAGTGGCCTATGGCGCGCGAGGCCTCCAGCAGGCGGGGTCCGGCGGCGGCGTGGACCGCCCCGTCGACTCCCCCGCCCCCGGCCAGGGCCTCGTTGGCCGCGGTGACGATGGCGTCCACTTGACACCGGGTGATGTCTCCCCTGAACACCGTCAGTCGTGGTGTCCCCGCGGTTCCCGACCCCGCCTGTTCCCCGTCTGTGTGCCCCTCACTCATGCGACCGTGTCCCTCCTGGTGCGATCGGACTTGGTCACCGATCGGGTCGGGCTGTCCGGTAGTACCACTGGCAGAGGCCATTTCAAACACTCTCAGTGCTAGATTGGCCACCGCGCGGGTGATTTCTATCAAGCACTACTTTAGGTTGAAGTTTCACTTGCGCTGTTGTCGCAGAACAGCAACAATCTCGGCCGTGTAATTACCCAGGTGTCTTCCTCCGATTCTAGGTCGGTACCGGTTCGGCGGTCATCCACCGGAACGGGAGCGGCCGCCGGCCCGGGGGAGGAGCCCTCTCGATCCGCCGGGGCTTTCCGGAGAGTCGGGCACGTCAGTCGATCGCAGGGTGGGGCGAGAGCCCCTTCATGGGTGGTTGCCACAGAGCACGAACGGGCAGTGAGCACTACGAAGCAGCGAGGCGGGTTCGGGAGATGACCCGGACCGGCCGGAGGACAGAATGGCACTAGTCAGTGGGATAAGCGGCCCGAGTGGGCTGACCGCCGGTACCGAGGAGGATGCCCCACGCACCTGGTGGGACTTCGCCAACTGTCTCGGCGTGGAGCCCGACCTCTTCTTCCCCGAGAGGGGGGCCTCCACCCGCGAGGCCAAGGAGGTCTGTCGCGGGTGTGTGGTTCGCGAGGACTGCCTGGAGTACGCCCTCACCCACGGTGAGAAATTCGGCATCTGGGGTGGAATGAGCGAGCGCGAGCGTCGGCGGCTACGACGCCAGCGGGCCCTGTTGCGTCGGGCGGCCGCCGACCAGGCCGGCTGACCGGCCCGGTGGTGTCGGCCTCCACGGGGGTCGGACCCGTCACCGGGATGAAGCCCCCGGTGCCCGCCCGGTGCAGTGAGGCGTGGGTGGAGAGGTACCCTGTGGGTCGTGAATCTCGGCGCACCAGAGTTGCTAATCATCCTCGTCGTGGTCCTGCTGTTGTTCGGCGGGTCGAAGTTGCCGAAGCTGGCCCGATCCCTGGGCGAGGCCCAAAAGGAATTCAAGGCCGGGCTGGACAAGGGCGACGACGACTCCGACGAGTCCTGACAGGATTCCCTCGGTGACCCCCGACCCCGGGACGGCCCGGGGAATGGGCTGCGGTTCCGCGCCCGGGCCTCGGTTGCCGGGAGTTCGAAGCGGAGGGGGTCACATTCCCGGGAACCAGTGGGACCAAGTTGCCGTTGTTGGTGGTGACCGGATTCTTCTGACGGCTCCCTCGGGAACGTGCCATGGCCTCTGACCGTGGTCGCCCCCGCCGAGGCGGTCGCAGGAGGAGAGGTCGCTCCGACGAACTCGTTCCGACCTGGGAGGACGTGGCCCGTGAACACGGATCTTTCATCTACACGGTCGCCTATCGCCTCACCGGCAGTCGGGACGACGCCCAGGATCTGGTGCAGGAGGTCCTGTTGAGGGTGAGACGCGGACTCGAGACCTACAAACCCGGATCCATGCACGGTTGGCTGGCACGGATCACGACCAATGCCTTCCTCGACGACGTGCGGCGGCGCAAGCGTCGTCCCGCCGATGCCCTTCCCGAGGATCCTGACTGGGTGCTGCCCCCGGCGATGGCGGCCGACGAGGCCCTCGCCCACCGTTCCCTCCCCGACGAGGTGCAGAAGGCCATAACCGATCTCCCTGAGGACTACCGCGTGGCGGTCGTCTACAGCGATGTCGTGGGTCTGAGCTACCAGGAGATCTCCGACGCCCTCGGAATACCGATAGGGACGGTCCGGAGCCGCATTCATCGGGGGCGGGACCGTCTCAGGGGTGCACTGTCATGAGCGCGATCGAGCCCACGGAACTCTTCAGCGCCTACATCGACGGTGAGCTGGACCCCGACGAGATCGAGATCGTGGAGGCCCATCTGGCCGAGCGCCCCGAGCTGCGCCGGGAGTTGGATTCACTTCTGCGCACTCGACAGTTGGTACGCGACCTTCCCCTGCTGCCGCTGCCGGACGGCTTCCGGCCCATTCCCCGCAGTCGGTCCCCGTTGAGCCCCTCGCCCACCCGGCGGCGGGTCGGGGTCGGATCCCTGGTCGCCGGTGCGGTGGCCACGGTCGTGGTCTGGGGCCTGCTGCTGGGCACCGGCCCGGTGGGTGAGGCAGTGGTGAGACCCGACCTGGCATCCGTCGTCGGAAGTCACATCTCGGTCATGGGCGAGGGGAATTCCTCCTCCTCGGGCGCCGAGGACATGCCGATGGACCCCGAGGTGATCACCGCACCGGAGTACATGGACGGCGACTTCCGCCTGATGTACGCCGAGAAGAAGGGTGACATGGCCCAGGCCATGTACTCCGACGGTATTCGGAGGATCTCGCTGTTCGAACAGCCGGGCCGGGTCGACTGGGACTCCATGCCCGACGACGGCGAGATGATGAACATCGACGGTGCCACCGCCTGGCACGGTGCCATCAGGGGCTACGACGTGCTGCTGACCGAACGTGGGGGGATGGTCTACGTCCTGGTCGGGTCCGGAAACTCCGAACCGGCCATGGAGGAGATGACCACCAAGATGCCCGGAGCCGACTCCTCGGTGTGGCATCGCCTGATCGGGGTCTGCGAGCAGACGGTCGATTTCTTCGGGCTCGGCTGAGCCGCTCCGGCTCGCCGCCCACCTGGATGGACTGGCGAGGCCGACGAGCGAGACGGTCGGAACCCTCGCCCGGTCGGAGCAGAGCGTGCCCTACCGGGAGCCAAAACGGCCTGAGAGGACCCGAAGGTCCTCTCAGGCCGTGTGGGCCTTCGGATTCACCTGGGCCCGGAGGCCCGTCAGGCCGAAACCTGGGCTGCCTCGGCCTCGATCCGGCGCTGCTTGAGAATCCGCCGCCTCTGGCGTTCGGAGGTTCCACCCCAGACACCGTGGTCGATACGGTTCCTCAGTGCGTACTCGAGGCACTGGGCCTTCACGGGGCAGTCGGCGCAGATCTTGCGCGCCTTCTCGACCCCGACCCCATCACTGGGGAAGAAGGCTGTAGGTGGTTTGTCGGCACAGTTGCCCTGTGCCATCCAATCGTTGCTCATGCGACGCATCCCTCCGTCTCACTCTTATACGTCCGGCCGGCCCCTCCGGTTCCCACCGGAGGAAGATTTCTGCCGTTCGATCGAGTGTGTGTAGGTGCAATCCGCCCGTCGTCCAAGATCAACGGTACTGAAGAGATCGGCTTTCACCACCGTTTTTCCCATTCGGGACCCACGCCCCTCATCCCGACTCCTCCGGGATCAGGGTCGGTGGGTGCGTTTCGGGTTGTTGGCGTTGAGGGTGGGTGGGTGCGTTTCGGGTTGTTGGCGTTGAGGGTGGGTGGGTGCGTTTCGGGTTGTTGGCGTTGAGGAGCCATGGGCGGGTCTGGGACCTTCCGCAGCGACAGCGGCGGGACGGGGAGAGGGTGTCAACCGGCGGGAGGGAGCCGCGCCGGGAGCGGGCGGCGGTACAGTTGGCAGGTCCCGTCCGGTTGCCGAGGAGCACTGCTCCGGTCCCGGGCGGACTGCGCTGTCAACCCGCCCGCAGGCGGGACACCAAGGAGCCGAGAGTGACCGACACCGACTACGACGAGGAGCGACCCCCACCGGTGGCGGGGGCCCGGGTGATCTACCTCGGACCGGTGGCACCCCACTGGGAGATCGAATGCACGTTCGGCGACACCGAGGCCGTGGACGGGCTCAGGGTCCGCAGTATGGCCCGCCTGGCTCTGCTGCCTCCTCATGATCCTCAGTTCAGACGTAACCGCGAGAGGGTGGTGAGGGACGCCGAGCGCGAGAACATCGAGCTCGAGTGGGATCTCGGGCTGCCAGAGGAATGATGGGGGTGGCCTCGAGCGGCGTGGTCGGGCCCGGTGTCCCGGGCCGGGGAACGGGTCCGATCGACGACGCGGGGCCGGGTCGGAACAGCCGGTGACCACCGGCTGCGGTTCCCGATGACGGTCACGACGAGGATCTCACTGTGACCGAGGAGACCCGCACCGTCTTCCACCAGGGACTGGCCGAGATCCGGACCTCCCTGAGCGAGATGAGCGCCCTGGTCGTCGAGGGCATGGCCCGGGTCACCCGGTCCCTGCTGGAGGGAGATCTCGAGGCGGCCGACCGGATCATCTCCGATGACGACGAGATCGACCTGCCGGCTCTCGAGACCGAGGAGGCCGGCATCCTCATTCCGGCCACTCAGCAGCCGGTGGCCTCCGACCTGAGGGCTCTGGTGACCGACCTGAAGATGGTGGGGGAGATCGCGGAGCGGCCGTCATGACCCTGGTGCTCATCGCCGCTCTGGTCGTGGCGCTGGTGGCCCTCGGTGTGTGGACGGTGCTGTCACGCCGTCGCACCGCCGAACGAATCGTCGCCATCGTGCAGAGTTTCGACGAGGACGGTGGGCCCTTCACCGGCGATCTCGATCAGGCGTTGCGGCATCTGGAGGGCACGGCGGAACGGAGCCGGATCCGCATCAAGCAGATCAAGGCGGAGAGCCATCGCTACCGGAGTGCCCTGTCCGAACTCCGCACGGGTGTGGTGCTGGCCGATCACGAGGGCAATGAGGTGTTTCGGAACGCCGCGGCGGACGCGGCGTCGGTGAGTGCGCCGTCGCGGGCTCTCGTGGCGGCCGCCGTGAGAGAGAAGCTGGCGGCGGCTGTGAGGGGCACCGAGGTCGAGAAGAAGATCACCCACGTCGGTCCGCCCGCCAGTTCGTTCGAGGTGAGGTCGGTTTCGCTGACCGACGGTCAGATGCCCCTGGGTGGAATGGTCACGGTCAGGGACACCACCTCCACGGAGAGGCTCGAACAGATGAGGCGGGACTTCGTCGCCAATCTGGGCCATGAGCTTCGTACGCCGGTCGGCGCCATCGGACTCCTGGCCGAGACCATGGAGGGGGAACCCGATGCCGACATCCGATCACGGTTGCTCCGGCGGATCATGTCGGAGACCGACCGGATCGGGGCGATGCTCGAGGATCTGCTGGCCCTCAGCCGGATCGAGTCGGTCTCCGAGACCAGGAGCGACGAGATGGACGTCGACGCCCTCCTGGCGGAGGCGACCCTGAGGGTGGCCCACCTGTTCGCCGCCGGCGGTATCGAACTGATCAGACACCCCTCCGAGGTGGCGGTCCTCACCGGGGATCGCGATCAACTGCTGCGGGCTCTGACCAATCTCCTGGAGAATGCCGCCAAGTACTCCGATCCCGGATCCAGTGTCGAGATCGGATGCGAGGCCGGTGATGACATCGCCGATCTCGTGGTGGCCGACCACGGCATCGGCATCCCCGCCACGGAGCTGACCCGCATCTTCGAGCGCTTCTACCGCGTCGACCGGGCTCGGGACCGGGCCACGGGGGGAACCGGTCTCGGCCTGTCCATCGTCCGTCACGTGGCCCTCAACCACGGGGGTGAGGTCGGCGTCAGTTCCCGTGAGGGGGCCGGCTCGGTGTTCCGTCTCCGGATCCCCCTCCGAGGTCACCGGCCGTGAGTGCCATCCGGGTACTGGTGGTCGACGACGAGCCCAGCTTCCTCGAAGCGCTGACCTCGGGGCTGCGCCGGGAGGGATTCGACGTCCTGGCCGCCTCCGACGGGGAGCAGGCCCTGAGCCTCACCGAGAGCGAGCGGCCCGACCTGATCCTCCTGGACGTCATGCTGCCGAGAATCTCGGGACTGGACGTGTGTCGACGAATCCGTCAGACGTCCGATGTGCCGATAATCATGGTGTCGGCCCGGGGTGAGGAGATCGACACCGTGGTCGGTCTCGAGGTGGGGGCCGACGACTATGTGACCAAGCCCTACCGCCTCAGGGAGCTGGTCGCCCGGATGAGGGCGGTCGTGAGACGTCGGGCCAAGGCGACAGCCGAGGTACCCGAAGTTGACGACGCCGGTGTACTCGTTGCCGGGCCGATCGTTCTCGACACCGATCGCCATCAGGTGACCGTCCACGGTCGTGCCGTACACCTGCCCCTCAAGGAGTTCGCCATCCTGGAGCTGTTGATGGGCAGTCCCGGGCGGGTGATGACCCGGTCCTCGCTCATGAACAACGTGTGGGGACACGACCATGTGGGGGACACCAAGACGCTGGACGTGCACATCCGGCGCCTCAGACGCCGGATCGACACCGCCGGAGCCTCGGGGAGCCTGATAACGACGGTCAGAGGGGTCGGCTACCGACTCGACACCGGGCCCCGCGCCTGAAGCCCTGGGATGTCACCGGGCCCCGCGCCTGAAGCCCTGGGATGTCACCGGGCCCCGCACCTGAAGCCCTGGGATGTCACCGGGCCCCGGCAGTGTGGAGGTTGATCGCCGTGGGTCGTGACCGACGGCTGTGCCCTTGGGAGGCAACCTCCCGTCGTTCACCGGTCGGCGGCTATTCGCCCGAATCGCCCGAA
>DRKF01000164.1 GCA_011051915.1 Acidimicrobiales bacterium
CGGGGCGAGCATCTCCGGAGTCGATGTCGGTGCCCCGAGGGCAGGGCAGGACCACCGCGATCACCCTCCACCGAGGCCGGGGACACGGTCCGGGATCACTGCCGTCGCCGGGGTCAGACCACAGGTGGTGTCCACCACCCCGGCGGAACCGGGATTCCACCGGTGGATGGCCTGCCGGTAGCGTCCTGGGCATGGCCACCTCCGCCACCCTCGCCGCACTCGGGTTCGACAGCAGCGTCGAGCGGGTGGCGGTGGTGCACGTCGACGACCTGGGCATGTGCCATGACGCCAACGTGGGTGGATTCGAGGCCCTCACCAACGGTCCCGCCACCTGTGGCAGCGTCATGGTGCCCTGCCCCTGGTTCCCCGAGGCGGCCGAAAGGGCCCGGGCCCGACCCGACTTCGACCTGGGGGTCCACCTGACCCTCACGGCGGAGTACGACCGCTACCGGTGGGGTCCGGTGCTGGGCGCCGCCGTTCCGTCCCTGCTCGACCGGGAGGGGTACCTGCCTCGAACGGTCCAAGGGGTTCTCGACTCCGCCGATCCGGCCGAGGCGGAGCGGGAACTACGGGCTCAGATCGACCGGGCCCTCGATTCCGGCATCGACGTGACCCACCTCGACTCCCACATGGGAACCATGTTCCATCCCGGCTTCTACGAGATCTACCTCCGCCTGGCCCGCGACTACCGCCTGCCGCTGTTCGCCTTCCACAATCCCGGCTCGCCCCGCACGGTGGCCCTCGAGGAGGACGGCTTCCCGCTCTTCGACGGATTCTGCGCCGACTCCCTGGGCTTCGAGCCCGGACAGGGAACCGAACACAACCTGCGCCGCCTGCGGGACCTCGGCCCGGGCCTCAACTACCTGATCTGCCACGCCGCCCGGGCCGGAGAGGAACTGACCGCCATCACGGCGAGTGTCCATGCCCGTGACTTCGAACGCCGCTTCTACGGAGGGGACGAAGGGCGGTGGGCTCTCGCCGCCGAGGGCATCGCCACCATCGGCATGCGACCCCTCCGTGACCTCCTGCGCAACCACCTGGAGCCTCGATGACCGAACCGCCACGACGCATCCGCCGGGCCCGACCCAACCTGCCCGGCACCGACACGCTGATGGGATGGGTCAACCGCATGGTGGAGATCTCCGAGGAGCACCCCGAGTTCCGCCGTATGGGCACCGAGGGCGACACCGCCGTGCGGGAGTGGATCGTCGACGAGCTCACCTCCCGCGGGGTGAGGGCCACGGAGGAGACCTACGAGGTCCCCACCCGCCACTACCACCGGTGGTCCCTCGAGGTGGGGGGCGAGCCGCTGCCCTGCTTCTTCATGAACGGGGCCGAGTTCACGGGACCCGACGGCGTGAGCGGCGAGCTGATCCACGTGGGCTACGAACTGGAGCCCCACGTGGACGTCCGGGGACGGATCGTGGTCATGGACCTGCGCAGCGGGCCGGTACTGCCGGGGAAGGTAGCCGCGCGGGTCAGCGACTACGTCTACGACCCCGACGGTGTGATGGCGGCAGGCACGTTCGGGGGTCAGGGTGGACCGGCCCCCTCGAACTTCCCAGCCCCCTACTACGAGGCCGCCGCCCGGGGAGCGGTGGGGTTCATCGGGATCCTCACCGACCGCGAGGCCGACGACGATTCCTTCTTCCCCGACCCCACCGGGCGGGTCCACCCCCGCATACCAGGGGTGTTCCTGAACCGCACCCACGGGGCGAGGCTCACCGCCGCAATGGCCGGCAGCTCGTCGCCCGGAGGCGTCGCCGGGCTGATCCACCTGTTCGGGGAATCCCGCACCTCGACCAGCGGCAACATCGTGGTGCACATCGAGGGGCAGAAGGACGACGCCATCATCGTCAACACCCACCACGACGCCGGGTGGTCGGGGGCGGTCCAGGACGCCTCGGGGACCGCGGTGGTCATGGGACTGGCCGAGTTCTACTCCCGGTTCCCCTCCAACTACATCCAGAAGGATCTCTGGTTCGTGATGGACGGCTGCCACTACGCATGGGACTACCCCTACGGCGCCAACCGCTTCGCCGAGATGCACCCCGGCCTGCTGGAACGAACCTGTCTGGCCATCGGGGTGGAGCACATCGCCAAGCGGTTCGTGGGCCACGAGGGCGAACTCGTCGACACCGGCGAGGTCGAACCCAGGGCCCTGTACACCCCCCGCAACCGGATGCTCTTCGACGCCGCCGTGGATGCGATACAGGCCAACGACCTGCGTTCAACCATCATCCCGACCCCGGGGGTGATCCCCCTGTTCGGCGAGACCCAGTCGTACTTCCTCCAGGATGTTCCCAGCTTCTCGCTGATCTCGTTCCCCGAGTACCTGTTCTTCCGCAGCGACACCGTCGACAAGGTGGCCGCCGACCAGCTGCAACCGACCCTGGCCACCATCCTGGACCTGGTCGACGCCGCCATGTACCTGCCTCCCGCCTGGCTGAGAACCATCGACCGCTGACCGGTCCGGGCCCTGAAGATACTGTCCACCACCGCACGGTCGGTGATCGGCCTCGAACCGGCCCATATTGAGGTTGGACAGCCCGCCGACCTGGTTGCCGGCATCTTCATCGTCACCCGGGAAGCGACTGGAGTCTCCGCTTCCCCTCCTGAGTCCTCTCGCCCCTCAATCCGTCCCACACGGCGAGAGCCCCGAACCGCGACCGCCCGCAGTGGCCCGAGGCCCTCGCCGTCTCACCGCCCCGATGTAGGCCGCTATGGGGTGTTTGGCGGCAGGGTCATCTGAATGTCGGCGGTCGAACCGGCTGGGTGGCCGACTCGCAGAGCCACGTTGCCCGGATCCCGAGGAATTCGAAATACGAGTTCGAACTCGCCGGTCTGGCCCGGGAGAAGGGTCTTGTTCAGGTGCGTGGTTGAGGATCTCGGTACCCCGTCCACCATCATCCGGAACATGGTGTCGAAGAAGTTCGCCCCCGGGTGGCTCGTACCGCTGGCTCGCACCTTCACCCGGACAAAGACATCGGAGGGCGCCGATCGCCGACCGATTCCTCCGGGTTGATCAGTTCTGTCCTTGATCGATCCCGCGATTCCGGTGAGATCATGGCCGTGGTCGATGTCCACCTCGACTGAGAGAATCTCATACCTCACGTCGGTGCTCGGCCCGGCCGCAAGGTTCGCCGACGCCATCACGACTCTCGGAGCGAAGTCGGCGGCCACGGGGAGTGGATCCACTGGCACACTACCGACGAGAGGTAGCTCTGCCGCCCGCAGGCCAGGTTCGCCGACCACCAACGCGGCGCCATTCAGGTCCGTGCCATCGGCGATCTCATAGGAGAGTATTCTCGAAGATGAACTTCCTTTCCGCACCAGCCAACCTCTCCCACCGCTTCGACTCCCGGGAGAGAAGAACGATCCCTCTAGTCGGCCATCCACAGGCTTCAAGGTCTCTCCGTTGGCCAATCGAAGGGTCATCATCGCGGCGGGATAGCGGAGGTCGATGCTCAGCAGCTCGTTGACCGCGGTCACGTGCAGGAACAGATGGGTGGTGTCTCCAGGCTCAGGAGCCTTTCCCGAGCTGTAGGTGTCGGTCGACTCCCGAGTCAGTATTCCCTTGGTGATCTTGAAGTCCAGATTCCCGTAGACGACTGATCGGGGAGCATCAACCACGCTCCGAGGGAGCGGCCCGCCCTGGCTGTCGGAACTCTCAGCAGGGCCTGGGATAGCGGCGACGCCGATCACATCGGTGACTCCCTGGCCACCGAGGCTTCCAGCGAAGGGCTTGTCCGAGAAATTGAATACACCCCCGTCGCTTGCGACCATGAGATACCCGTCACCGTGGCTGATCATCCCGTTCACAGGCCGGTCGAGTGGCCCGCTGACTACGCCCGGAACCGACCCCACAAAGGGAGCGTCAAAGGCAAAGACTCCACCATCGGCAGCTACGAGCCAGTACCCGTCGTTTCCAGGAGTTGGCACGATCCCCACCACGGGCTGGTTGAGGGGGCCCTTGACCACACCCGGTACCGAGCCGTGGAACTCTGCGTCACCGAAGGAGAATATCCCACCATCGGAGCCGAGCAGATAGTAACCGCGGCCGGTTGGGGTGGCTGCGGAGTCGACCACCGGTCCGTCCAGGGAGATGCCACCCATGTCGCCGTAGAACTGGGCATTACCACGGGGATGGACGGTTCCCAGATTGGTGAAGACCCAGTAGCCGCCGCCGTCAGGGGTAGCGGCCATCGTGGTGGCCTTGACGCCCGACGGCAACGCCGGGCTACCGAGATCCTCAGCTGATCCGAAGCCCCGCACTCTCCCTGACTCGTCCAGGACCCAGTAGCCATCGCCGTCGGGAGCGGCGAGGATCTTGACGAGCTTGGTTGCCGAGTTCACACTGAACCCTTGACCTGACAAGTCCCCGAAGAACGTCGCGGATCCGAACTGGTGAACCCGACCGTCGGCCCTCAACAGCCAGTAGCCAGAGGACCCCGAGCCGGACTCCGTGACCGCCTCAGGAGCGACCCCCGCCGATACCGCTGGTGCCGGCACAACCGATCCGAGCACCGCAAGGACGATCACAATCACCCAGATCTTCCACCCGGTTCGCCGCAATGACCACCAAGGAGGCGACCCATGTCGGAAACGGTTGCCCCCCATGGTCGCCCCAGCCAGGTCCTTGCCGGGGAGACCTCTTCGCCCGTCTGTCTCTCGCACTGCCTCACGCTCCTAGTCGGATACCCAATGCACCGGGGTGATCCCCACGCCCGGCGATTCTCCGACTGGCGCGCAACAGCGCCGCAACAGATACAACAACGGCCGCGTCGCTGCGAGTCGGCTTCATAGCTCTCTACCGGCGATCCGGACCTGGCGGTGCTGTCCGGACTGGCCAACCCGGCGCATGCTCAAACCAGCGAGCCTAGATTCAACCCGAGGCGCTTCAGAAGATGTTCAGCCGGCCCCTTTGAGTCCATATCGCTATACTCCTCCCACGGCTGGCCCTGGGGGGACATCGGTGGCGACGAAGGTTCGGGTCATGGGAACGGTCGACGCCGAGCGCCTCGATGGTTTATCCATAAACCTCGGGCGCATCGCCGCCCGACGAGTGCTCGCCCACCTGGCTGCGGTATCCCCCCGTTCAGCCCCCTCACCTGCCCTGATCGCCACCGCTTGGACCGACCAGACCATGTCGGCCCCCGGGGCGGCCCTGCGGATGCTCATCAGTCGCCTCCGGCGAAACCTGAACTCCGACATCGAGGAATCGGCCATTGTCAGCGGCCTAGGCGGGTATCGGCTCTCGTCGGAAGTGGATGTCGATGTCCGCGATTTCGAGGAGCGGGTCGCGTTGAGCCGCGGAAGTATTCCCGACCACCAATGTGTGCGGGTGCTGTCCGGGGCGCTGCGCCTCTGGCGCGGTCCTCCCTATGAGGGGTTCGAAGGCCTCATTTTCGAGTCCGACGGGCGCAGAATCCAGGATCTACGACTGGAGGCCGTCGATCGCTACCAACGAATCCTGATCCAGATGGGACGGGCTCGGGAAGGGCTGAAATACCTGAGGGAATGCCGCGAGGACAATCCCTTGCATGAAGGCCTTGCGGCCTTGCTGGTAATGACTCACTACTCCCTCGGCGAGCGCACGACCGCTCTACGTGAGTTCGAGATACTCCGCCGAAGCCTCCGAGAGGACCTGGGCCTCAACCCATCCCCGGAGCTACGAAGTCTCCACTCGGAGATCCTCCAGCAAGCTTCCATCACGGACGTGCGAGTTCGCCCGGAACCAACCGGTGACTCTGCACGCCGAGCGAGATTGATCGTGTCCGTCGTCACGGCTGCGGTATCCACGGAACTCAAGCCGGCAGGCAACCTACAGCACCAGGGCACCGACCGGCTGGTCACCACCCTCGCCCAGAGAGCCGAGACATGCGCCATGGTCGGGCACTGGCAGACTGCCGCCGATCACTACCTGGAGGCCATTGAGAGGGCCCTGCAGACCGACGACACCGACCGCGCCGCCCGGTTGTGCATGAGGTTGGCACGCATCACCTGGGATCCCGAACTCGGCGACGTCGTGATCCGCACATTGCGCAAGTTGCTCGGTAGAGACCCAGCGCCCGTGCTGGCGGCCCAGATGCGGATCTGTGTTGCCGGGGGCGCGTTCCGCACCGGAGCGGAAGCAGCATCATTCACCTCGCCCGCGGAGTTCTTGTCGGACCTCGACACCATCGCGGAAGCGGGCACCCATGCCGAACTGGCCTGGGCCCTAATGCGGGCGAGGGACGCTATGACCGGTTCGTTGCACCCCAGGGACACCCTGGCTCTCAGCCGCAGGGTCGAACGGCTCTCCAACGCCGACGCTCTGATTCGAGGCCAGAATCTCAGGGCGACCTTCGCCGACCTGCTTCGCCTCGGTCAGAGGGGTGCGGCTCTGCGGGTCGCCAGACGGATCGAGGATCAGACCACTCATCCGGAAGCAGCGGTCGACAGCTTCGGCCGGCTGACCCTTCGAAACTGCTGGAACCTGGCCGTGGGACGATTCGAGAGCGTCCAACGTGATCTGGCGGCCTCACTGGAGTTCCGTGGGCGCCTGAGTTCGGCCACACTCGATCAGGTGGTCCTCGGACAGTCCTACTGGTTGTCGCGCGAGCTGGGAGACATCCCCAATCTCGAGTCCCATCTCGAGGGCGCTCTGGCAGTGGCGGAGCGGGACGCAACGACCCCCTTGTGGAGCCTCGCCGCCGCGGTACTGGCCACCGATATCGGACGGCCCGACCAGGCCCTGGAGTTGGTACGGCGGTGTCGTCGCTCATTCAACCTGCTTGCCATGTCGCCGGGTAGCCATCACACCGGCTTGCTCTCCATGACGGCCGAGGTACTCGCCGTGGCCTCCCTGTCGGGCCTCGAAGTCGACCGCGAACTTGCCGAGGGTCTTCGCCATCAGCTCGAAGCCGACCCCAACGCCGGGGTACTCCTGGGATGGCCGACCGTGTTCATGGGGGCCAAAGAGAGATTCACCGGTTTCGCGGCTCTCGCCGCCGGTGACGTTCCCGGCGCCCGACGTCACCTGCTGAGGGCCCGGCACGAGGATCGCCACATGGCACCTCTGGCCCGCCGCAGCCGCCAGGTGCTGGAATCAATCTGACCCCGAGCCTCTCGAATGGCACGATCAGCTCGTCCCCAGCCGATGAGACCCTCGGCCGCGCTGAGGCCGCCGGACCCGTCACGATCGACAGGGTGGCCGCCGATCAGCCGAAACCGACCCTGGCCAACATCCGGGACCTGGTCGACGCCGCCATGTACCTGCCCCCGCCTGGCTGAGAACCATCGACCGCTGAGCCCACAACCGGGGGGAACAGGCCACCGGTCCTCGTCGATGCACGACGCCGGCAACCCGTCCTCGACATGGGCATCAGCCCGGCTGGGACCTCGGGACGTAGTGGGAGCGGAG
>DRKF01000165.1 GCA_011051915.1 Acidimicrobiales bacterium
AACGTCGGAAGGCCAGTCGGAGGTCCCCCGGATCGACCGCCACCGGACGACTCCTGGACAGCTTCATCGGATCCCCCTTCCGTCCCGGTCGGGCGCCACGGTGCTCATCGCACGGCTCCGGCCAGGGTCGCTGAGAGCACGGCCTCCACCGTCCGGCGGGCGGCGTGCGTCCAGGTCAGCGTGGACCGGGCCCTCGCCCGTCCCGAGGCTCCCATCTCCCGGGCCAGAGCCGGGTTGTCCAGGACGGCGGCCACCGCCCTCACCAGCGACGCGTCCGAGTCGGGGGGCACCACGATCCCCGCCTCGGCGACCAACCGGGGGATGTCCCCCTGGCGGGTGGAGACCACGGGGAGTCCGGCGGCCAGGTAGTCGACGATCTTCAGCGGGCAGAAGTAGAACGGCTCGATGGTCGGGTAGGGCGCCAGGCCCACGCCACAGCGGGCCAGCAGGGCGGGAACCGTCTCGGGCCGGACCGCTCCCGTGACCCGGATCTGGGCGCCGACGCCCCGCTGGTGGGCGGTGGTCGTCAGGGCGTCGGCGCCCTTCCCGCCGCCGACGACCAGGAGGTCGGGGCGGTGGCCGAGGTTCCTCAGGCCCACCAGCAGGCCCACGAGGCGGTGGGCGCCGTGCCAGGGTCTCGGATTGCCGAGGAACACGAGAGGGAAGTCGGGGGAGGCGGTGGGCGGCCGGTCGGCGAACCACCGGCTCTCGTGACCGTTGATGACGGTGACGGTGGGTCCCACCCGGCGGCGTCCGACCCACTGCTCCAATCGGGAGGAGACGGTCACCACCAGATCTGCGGCGGCCAGGAGTTGATCCTCCACCTCCCGGTCTCCCGGCGAGACCGTCCCGGGACGGTGTTCGGTCGCCTCGTCGACCAGGGGGGCGTTCACCTCCAGGACGAACGGAACTCCCAGCCGACGTGCCTCCAGTAGTCCCGTCAGGCAGCCGAGGGAATAGCGCTCGTAGAGGACATCGGTCTCCCCGCACCCGAGTTCGCCGAGACGGTGGAGGGGTCTCACCGGGACCGGGTGGTCGCCCTCCGGTGACCGCCTGGACCACGTGACGACCTCGTGTCCGAGGTCGGTCAGGCCCTGGGCCAGGCCTCGTAGATGAAGCGCCGCCCCCTTGGTGGAACCCGGAGCGATCCCGGTGTCGGCGCAGACCTGGGCGATCCGCAGGCCGCCGGTGGTGGAACTCATGCCGCACATCCGATCGGGCTCATCAGCCGGCCCAACATCTCGATGCTCCGGCGGCGGTCGAACCGGCGGTGCAGCTTTTCGGGGCCGGCCCGGCCCATGCGACGGCTCAACTCGTCGTCGTCGAGGAGTGAGGCCAGGGCCCGGGCCAGGGCCGCGGAATCACCGGGAGGTACCAGGAGTCCCTCCCGTCCGTGTTCGATGATCTCGGGGATCCCCGCTATCGGGGTGGTGACCACCGGCAGTCCGGCCCCCAGGGCTTCGAGCAGGACGGTGGGCAGGGCGTCCTGGTTGCCGTCGTCGCCCACCCGGCACGGGGCGGCCATGACCCGGGCCTGTCTCAGTCGGAGGGCGACCTCGTCCTGGGGGAGGGCACCGGTGAAGCTGACCCTCGAGGCGAGGCCCAGTTCCCGGGTACGGGCCTCCAGATCGGCCCGGCGGTCGCCGTCGCCGACTATCACACAGCGCACATCCCCGCGGTCGAGGCAGGGATGGGTCAGGGCTTCGAGCAGGACCTCGAAGCCCTTCTTCTCCACCAGCCGTCCCACGGCGAGGATCAGCCCCGGCTCCCGCTCGTCGATCGAGACCGGCGCCGGTTGGGGGGCCAGACCGTTGTAGATCCGGACCAGCTCGCAACCCCGATGGCCGAGGTGACCGCGGAGGTGGGCCAGGTTGGCGTCGCACACGGTGACCACGGCCGTGGCCGACCGTGCGACCTCGGTGGCCAGCTCCCAGTCGACACTGTGGCGGTAGATGTCCTTGGCGTGGGCGGTCACCGTGTACGGAACACCGGTGAGCAGATGCACGATGTGGACGGTGTGGGACGCCACCGTCAGGAAGTGGGCGTGGAGGTGGTTGACCCCGTGGTCCACAGTCCGGCGCGCCACCCACAGGGCGTCCAGGAGCAGCCGGGCCCGACGCTCCTCGGGAATGTGCTCCAGGAACCCGAGCACCTGCGGAAGGTGTTCCTGCCTGAGGTCCGGAAGGGAGGTGAATCCGGACAGGAAGGAGCCCCGCCCGACAGGGGCGGCGTACTCCACCGTGGCGTTCACCCGGGCCAGGGCCGGATGGAACCGCCCCTCCGTCGGAGGCCTCAGTGAGTACACGTCGACCTCGGCCCCGGCGGCCTCCAGACCCAGGATCTCGCTGAGGATGAAGGTCTCGGACAGACGCGGATACTGCTTCAGCACGTATCCGACGCGGAGGGGATGCTCAAACACGGTTCTTCTCCAGTCGGGTGGGCGAGGGGTGAGCGGGTAGGGGGGCGGACAGCAGGGTGGCCACGTTGGCGACCCCGTCGAGGGCGGGACCCGGGCCCGCCCTGTGGGGGTCCGCTTCGCCGAGGCCGGAGACGAATCGGGCCACACGGGCGGGATCCAGAGATCCCAGCCGGCAGCCCTGGACCCAGCCCATACGCGAGAGTCGATCGACCCGGATCAGCTGCTCGAGGCGGGGATGTTCCCGGGGGACGAGCAGGCCCGGTGTCCCCGACGACATGATCTCCACGGCCGTGTTGTAGCCGCCCATGGCGATCACACCGCGAGCCCCCCTCACGAGTTCCCGCATCCTCTCGCTGAACTCGATCACCGTGACGGAAGACAGCCCCCGGGCCCTCTCGGAGATCTCCCGTCGGCGGGTTGCGCTCATGAGGGGACCGGTGACGATCACGGTGTCGAGTCCGGCGGTGGCGCCAGACTCGATCGCGGTCAGACAGCGACGCAGCAGGGCGTGTCCGTCTCCGCCGCCCCCGGGAGTCACCAGCAGGTAGGGGCGGGAGGAGCGGCGGTCGGCGTTCGAAGTGGGGTCGTCCTTCGCCTCCGGGGTCGGGTCAGCCGGGACGACGGGAGCCACGAAACCCGTGTGGACCGGGGTCCGTCCCAGCCGGCCGGCCAGATCCAACTCCATCGCCGTGGTGGTGACCCGGGGGTCGCCGTAGACGAGGATGTCGTCGAATCGGGCCAGTCGGCTCCAGGCCCCCGAGCGGTGCCACTGGTGGTCGACCCTCTCCGGCGAGTCGATCACGTCGCGTAGTCCGAGCACCAGGCGGGGCGGGGACGACATGCGATCGATTCTCTGCAGCAGGGGGGTCAACTCACCCGCCAACCCGACGGGGGCGTGGTCCACCAGGACCAGATCCGGCAGGTACTGCTCGAGGAGGGAGAGCAGTACCGCCGAACGGATCCGGACCAGTTGGGAGAAGTCCAGGGAGAGCCTTCGGGAGCGGTAGCGGCCGGAGTGGTCCTTGGTGGCGGAGGGGAGCTTCAGGGTGTCCACCCCGGTGGACAGCCCGAAGGACTGGGCCCGAGGGGACCCGGTGACGATCAGGGTCTCGTTGCGGGGGTCGGCCGCGGTCAGACCGGAGGCGATCAGCGAGCAGCGGCGGAAGTGGCCGAGCCCGTAGCCGTCGGGGCTGTAGATGAGGATCCGGTGTCGGGGGGCCATGGGGCCATGCTGGGACCGGGCGGGGAAAGCAGGCGGTATGGGAACCCTAAGGAAAGGAAAAACCGGTTCGTCGGGGCCCGCGGCCGACCGGACGGCACCCGAAGCGGGAACCCGATCGGGACGTGCCCGTCGGGTCCGTCAGCGAAGCAGAACGGCGAGAGCGACAACCACGACACCGAGCCCGGCAGCCACGATGTCGGGTGCGCCGGGGCGTCGGTCGCGGCCGGCCACTGTCGTCAGACCACCACGTGCGGCCATGGTGGTGGCCATCTCGGCGGCCCGACGATGGGAACTCACCACCAGGGCGGTGGCGACCTCGGCCACGTCGTCGATCCTGGAGTGCCCGGCGGGCCGGGGACGGGTACGCCAGCCGGCCAGAGCCAGGCGGAGCTCATCGGCCACCAGGGGTATGGACCGCACGGTGAGGATGACCGCCACCCCCAGTCGGTCGGTGGGAACCCCGAGTGGTCTCAGGGGCCGGAGAATGCGGGACACGGCCGGGCCCAGGTCGGCGGGGTCGGTGGTCCAGCCGACTATGGCCCCGAGGGTGAGGGTCATGGTGGAGAACGCCACCAGGCGGATGAGGTCGTACAGGCCGCCGAGGCCCAGACCGAACACCACCGGTTCGTCGCCACCGATGGTGGCCAGTACCGCCGAGACCGCGAACATGCCCACCAGGACCCGGGGCGGCCGGGGTATCACCCCGAGGGGCAGGCGGGCCGCGAGGAAGATGACCACTACCGCCGCCCAACCCACCGCGATGGCGGGCCAGGTGAAGGTGAAGGCCACCGTCGATCCGACCACCGGCAACCAGAGCAGCTTCGTGGTGGCCGTGACCCGATGGACGATCGTCGTGCCCGGTACCAGGCGGATGACCCGGGCGCTCACGGATGCACCCCCTCGGTCGGGGTGGGGGTACCGGGAGCCGAGTTGTCGGAGGCCCCCGGTCGGTGGGGGCCGACGATTCGTCCCCCCGCCAGCTCGATCGTCCGGTCCGCGGCACCGAGGCCCCATTCGGGGTCGTGGGTGACCACCGCGATCGTCAGGCCCCGGTTCCTCAACACCGCCAGCAGACGGGCCAGCAGTTGGCGTCCCTCGATGTCCAGTCCGGCCAGCGGCTCGTCGAGCAGCAGCACCCGGCAGCCGCGGGCCACCAGTCCGGCCAGAACGACCCTGCGCTGTTCTCCGCCCGAGAGGGTGTCCACCAGCCGGTCGCCGAACCTGGCGGGATCCAGACCCATCAGGTCGAGGGCGTCGTCCACCTGGTCCTCGTCTCCGGAGGAGGCGGCCACCTCGGCGCGGACGGTCGGTCGCATCATCTGCAGGCGGGGATGCTGGAAGGCGATACCGATCTGGGCCCGGGGGCCGTCGAGCTCGCTGCCGGCGAAGGTGACCCGGCCTCCGGTCGGCCGGATCAGGCCGGCGAGGATCCAGGCCAGGGTGGTCTTGCCCGAGCCGTTGGAGCCCTTCACCAGGACCATCTCCCCCTCCCTCAGGACCAGACTCACACCGTGGAGGGCGGGTCGGGCCCACGGCGAACCGGCATCGTGGGTGTGGGAGACGTCGTGGGCCACCAGCACCGGCTCGCCCCTCGCCTGTGAGGGGGGAACGGTGGGGACCGGGTCCCGCACGGCCGCCGGGGTCGGGCCGAGGGTCAGGATCGTGGACCCCCGGGCGGTGTCCTCGGGTCGGTGGGTGGACTGGACCACCGCCGTTCCCCGATCGGAGAGGTCGTGCAGCAGGTCCGACACCTGAGCCCGTCCCTCTGGATCGAGCATCGCCGTGGCCTCGTCGGCCAGTAGCACGGTGGCCCTCCGCAGCAGGGAGTTGGCCACGGCGAGACGCTGGAGCTCACCGCCCGACAGGGTGGAGGTGTCCCGGTCCTCCATGCCCTCGAGACCCACCTCGGAGAGCACGCGGGTGATCTCGTCGTTCCCCGGCGGGGGCAGTATCCCCCAGACCACGTCCTGGGAGACCCGGGGCGCCAGCACCTGAGCGGCGGGATTCTGCCCGATCAGCGCCGTCCCCCCGACTCGTCCCAGACCCGGATCGCGCGTCCCGTCGCCGAATTCGAAGCCGGCCGTTCCGAGCCGGGCCAGGGCGTGCAGCAGGCTGGTCTTGCCGACCCCGTTGGGGCCGACCACGCTCAGATGTTCACCGGCGGTGATCTCCAGATCGAGGGGCCCCATCCACGGGACCCCGTCGGCGGGACGCCATCGGGCCTGGTGGATTCGTACCGGCAGGGGATTGGGGGCACCCACCCCGTGGGAGGGGGCCGGATCGCCGGCCGGACCCAGGGAACGGTCGACCCGGCGGAGGACCTGCCCGCCGAGTCGTCGGACCAGCAGGGCGTAGACGATCACGACGGGGATCTGGGCCAGGGGGATGAACACGTACCAGAGTCCGATGAGGGTCTCGAGCAGATCCGTACCCGCCGCCGCGGCGCCCTCGAGGCCGATACGCCCCAGGATCGAGGCCACGCCGTTCCACATGTTGCGGGCCAGATCGAACCACAGGGACCGGATCTCGGTGAACACCGCCAGCAGCCCCACGGAGATGAGGGACATGGCGGGCCAGGTGACCGCCAGGTTCATCCCGATGGTTCCCGCCACCCCCCGTCGCCGGCGCAGGGCGGCTCCGGTCGTGCCCCCCAGGACATGGGCCATGACGGCCTGGGTCACCGGCCCGAATCCGCCGAGGAGGATGCCGAGAACCGCGGTGGAGAAACCGGAGTAGGCGACCACCCGGGTCCGCCGCCGGGCAGCCAGGACCGACACCGCCACCGCCTCGAACAGCTGGAAGAAGGTCCCCGCTCCCAGGAGGCGGCCGGTGGCGATCATGGCGAACACCAGGGCCGCGGTGGTGGCGGCGTCGGCCATCTCGGCGGGGGTGACGCTCCGGTCCGTGGGGTTCTCAGGTGTTCGGGGCAAGCTGGGAGTCCGGTGGCTGGGGGTGGAACGTCGACCGGGTTTCACGCTACCGCTCCACCACCCCTACCGGTGGGCGTGGGTGTTTCCGGTGATTCAGCGGGCGCCGGGGTGGAGGTGAGGGCCTGGGCCGTGCGCGCCGGGGTGGAGGTATCGAAGCGGGCGGTGGGCTCTAACATGGCGGCCATGCCGATGAGGACCAACTGTCGCCATTATGAGAGTCGCGAGTACCCCAACGGCGAAACGGTCCGCAAGTGCAACCTCGATCTGGCCCCCGAGGCCCCCTGGCGTTGCCCCGAGGACTGCCCCAGCTACACCCCCCGGCGTATCGACGTCGGCTGGGTCCACGGCAGCCTCGGTGTTCACGACTTTCCCGAGGAACCGCCGGGTCTGGGGGACGACGACTCCATCGCCGCCCTGCTCGACGAGGCGGAGGACATCATCAACGCCGCCGGTCCCGACATCCTGGCCGAGGTGGAGAAGGAGAAGCGGGCCAAGTCGGGTCCGGTTCGCAAGATGTCCAAGAAGGCCCGGGCCAAGATGAGGCGCAGGAAGAAGAAGCGCTGAAACGGTCGTTCCCGCGACCCCGGGGCCGGGGAGCCGGCCTCAGTTGACCTCCGGGTCGGGTGGCCGGTGTCGATTCGCGCCGTCCGTTGGTGTATTTCTCCTACGCGCGTAGGTAAAATGCCCGGTCGTACCCCTATCGACCCCCCGGACCGAGGCCCTGTCCCCATGACCACTCTCGATCGTCAGGCCGCGACCGCCGGTCCCGACTGGCTGGAATCCCGCCGGGCGGCTGCCGCGGCCCGAGCCCGCACCGCGGCCTTTCCCTCCACGGAGGAGGAGATCTGGCGGTACTCCCGGGTGGGTGAGATCGATCTGGAGGCCTACCCACCCTCGGGGCCGCCCCCGGCGGGCTTCGAACTTCCTCCGGCCATGGTCTCCGATCCCCGGGTGATCGAGGGAGCGGCCATCGTCGCCGATGTCATCGACGGGCGACTGTCCCGGGTCTCCGTGGACGAGGAACGGGCCCTGCTGGCGTCGGTACGCCCCATCGGCGACGTACCCGGGGGAGAGGATCTGTTCGGATCGGTGCTCGGCGAGGCCCCCGACCTCTTCGCCGAACTCAACACCGCCGAGGGCGTCGAACCGGTCCTGGTCAGTATCCCCGAGGGGGCCCGACTGGGCGGACCGGTCGTCATCCGGCACTGGCAGCGGGCCGGTGGTGTGCGGTCCGTTCCCCGCACCTACATCGACGCCCGGGCCGGTAGCGAGGCCACGGTGATCGACCTCTACGGATCCGATCCCGTCGACGCCCTGATCCTGCCCGTCGTCGAGGCCGAGGTGGGCGACGGAGCCCGTCTGGAGCATGTTCTGGTGGAGGATCTCGCCGACTCCGCGTGGCACATCGCCTCCCAGGTCTTCCGGGTCGGGCGCG
Organism: Acidimicrobiales bacterium; assembly: GCA_011051915.1. Classification (GTDB taxonomy): domain Bacteria; phylum Actinomycetota; class Acidimicrobiia; order Acidimicrobiales; family Poriferisodalaceae; genus DRKF01. The sequence continues at coordinate 8,007 of DRKF01000165.1, forward strand.
ACGCCTGGTTCCGGTCGTCGGTGGTCGCCTTCGGAGGTCACTACGCCCGCATCCGGACCGACACCGAGATGGCGGCCCCCGGGGCAGAGGGCCGGATCAACGCCGTGTACTTCGCCGACGGCGACCAGGAGCTGGACTTCCGCACCCTGCAGCACCACTCGGCCCCCAACACCCGTTCGGAGCTCCTGTTCAAGGGCGTTCTCGATGGGTCGGCCCGGTCCATCTACACCGGGATGATCCGGATCGATCCCGATGCCGCCGGTGTCGACGCCTTCCAGACCAACCGGATCATCAAGCTCTCCGACGAGGCGTGGACCGACTCCGTGCCCAACCTCGAGATCGAGAACAACGACGTCAAGTGCAGCCACGCCTCGGCCATCGGGCCCATCAGCGCCGATCAGCTCTTCTACCTGGAGGCTCGCGGCATTCCCACGGGTGTGGCCGAACGTCTGGTCGTCGACGGATTCCTGGCCGAGGGTCTCGAGGGGATTCCCCACGCTCCCCTCACCACGGTGGTCCGGGCCCGGCTCGATTCGCTGTTCGGAGAGGAATCGGGCGACCGATGAGTGGCTGCGACATCTTTCCCCTGGGGCCGGTCGACCAGGTGCCCGACGGCGAGGTTCGCCGGTTCGACGTCGGTGGGCGGGCCGTGGCCGTGATCCGCATCGGGGACGACTTCTACGCCCTGGGAGACACCTGCAGTCATGCCGACTACTCCCTTTCGGAGGGGTACCTGTGGGCCGGGGAGTGCAAGCTCGAATGCCCCAGGCACGGGAGTCGCTTCTCCCTCCTCACGGGTGAACCCGACTCCCTGCCGGCCACCCGGCCGGTTCCCACCTACCGGGTCGATCTCCGTGACGGCGAGCTGTTCCTCGTCGTCGACACCACCGACACCGACACCACCGACACCGACACCGACACCGGTGCCGGCGGCACCACGACCGACAACGCAGCGGAAGGCCAACGACGATGAGCATCCTGGAGATCTCGGGGCTGGAAGCCGGGGTGGGTGACACCCCGATC
>DRKF01000166.1 GCA_011051915.1 Acidimicrobiales bacterium
ATGGCCTCCCTGGGAGGTTGTCGACTACGGAGAGTGACGAAGCGGGCCGTTGGCGACCCAACCCTAGTGCCGTCACCGCCCGGATCGGCACCGCCGACCCTCCGGATCGGACCGAACTCACCCCGCTAGAGGTCCAAGTGGCCCGGCCGGGCCCGGGTCGGGCGCCCCTCAGGGTCACCCGACGGGCCCTGCTCGATCACCCGAGATCGGTCCCGACCGGCCCAGCTCGGTCACCCGACAGGGTCACCCGACAGCCGGGGGCGTCGAGGCCGGGGTCAGGCCACCGGGGTCGAGGAGCTCGACCTTCGGGCCGCCTCGGCGGCGTGGTAACTCGAACGGGTGAGGGGTGAGGCCTGGACATGGTCGAATCCGAGTCGCTCGCCCTCCCGCTCGAACTCGGCGAAGGTCTCCGGTGACACCCAGCGGTGGACCGGAAGATGGTTGGAGGTCGGACGCAGGTACTGGCCGATCGTGAGGGTCCGGCATCCGACCGACCTCAGATCGGTCATGGCGCCGATGATCTCCTCGTCGGTCTCCCCCATCCCCACGATCAGCCCGGACTTGGTGTTGAGACCGGCGGCTGCGGCCCGGGAGAGAACGGCGAGGCTCCGGGCGTATCCCGCCGAGGGGCGAACCGCCCTCTGCAGTCGGGCCACGGTCTCGAGGTTGTGGTTGAGAACGTCGGGACGGGAGGAGAAGATCGTGTCCAGCGACTCCGCACGCCCCTTGCAGTCCGGTATCAGGACCTCGACGGTGACCCCGGCATCAACAGACCGGATGGCCTCCACCGTCAGGGCGAAGGCCTCCGCTCCTCCGTCGGGCAGGTCGTCACGGGTCACGGCGGTGACCACCGCGTGCTCCAGCCCGAGGCGGCGCACGGCGTCGGCCACCCTCTCGGGCTCATGGGGATCGAGGGGCAGGGGATGCCGGGTGTCCACCAGACAGAACCCGCAGGCCCGCGTACAGCGCTCTCCGTTGATCATGAAGGTGGCGGTTCCGTCCGTCCAGCACTCGTAGATGTTGGGACATCCGGCCTCCTCGCAGACGGTCACCAGATCCAGCTCCCGCAGCGTGGCCCTCAGGGACCGGTATTCGGACCCCATCTGGGCCCTCACCCTCATCCACGGGGGCTTGCGGGAGGCGATCGTCACCCCTCCCTCGACCCCGGCCTGATCGAGACGGCCGCCGAGTCGGGACCCCACACCGTCGCGGGCCCGGCCGACCGAAACGGGTACCGACGGGGACCCGACACCATCGCGGGCCCGGCCGACCGAAACGGGCACCGACGGGGACCCGACACCATCGCGGGCCCGGCCGATCGAAACGGGAACCGGCGGGGTTGCCTTCGCCCGGTCCTGGTGGGCACCGGGACCGACAGGGGCTCCCGGCCCCTCACCCCGGGAGAAGGCCGACAGATCGTCCTCACGGTGGCGCCACACGACGTCCTGGCGTTCACCGCGACCTCCCGCCCAGGTCCGGACCCAGAGATCGGCGACAACGTCGACCACCTCTCTCATCGGGACGTCCACACCCTCGTGGGCCAGGGATGTCACGCCCAGGTCGGTGATGCCGCAGGGCACGATGTTGTCGAACATCGACAGGTCGGGCGCGACATTCAGGGCGAAGCCGTGCATGGACCGGCCCCGGGTCAGCTTCACGCCTATGGCCGCGATCTTCCGCGGGGACTCCGACCGCGGACCGACCCAGACCCCGGGGTATCCCTGGAGGCGACCCACCTCGGGCAGCCCCAGTTCGGCCAGGGCGTCGATCAGTATCTGCTCGACGGTGGTCACGTAGGCCACGGTGTCGGCCATGCCCCCGCCCCGGCGACCGGCCACGTTCAGCACCGGGTATCCCACCAACTGCCCGGGCCCGTGATAGGTGACGTCTCCGCCCCGGTCGACCCTGACCATGTCCGCCCCGACCTCGTGCGGCTCGACCAGGATGTTGGCGGGGTCGGTACGTACACCCAGGGTGTAGACGTGAGGGTGCTCCAACAACAGGAGATGGTCGGCCGAGCGCGAGGCGAACATCGCCCGTTGGAGATCGAGGCCCTCGGCGTAGGGCACGGTGCCCAGCCACCGCACGTGTAGTGGCCGGTCGTCGGTGGTCACGTTCGCCTCCCCGGGGGCCGTGGGGTCAGAGTTCGGCTTCCCAGTCGCGGGTCTCGATGATGGTCTTCACCTGACGCAGGAAGCCGGCGGCATAGCTGCCGTCGAAGGCCCGGTGATCCCAGCTCATGGCCAGGTTGCCGACCGAGTGGATGGCGATGGACTCCTCACCGCCCGGTCCGGTCACCACGACCGGCCGTCGGACTATCCCCTCCGTCGACAGCACCGCCACCTGGGGCTGGTTGATGATCGCCGAGGTGATGAAGGTGCCGAACGAGCCGTTGTTGGAGATGGTGAAGGTGCCTCCGGTGATCTCGTCGACCCCGACGGCCTTGGTTCGGGCCCGGTTGGCCAGGTCGTTGATGGCCCGGGCCACGGCCTTGAGCCTCAGTCCGTCGGCGCCCCGGACCACGGGAACGATGAGCCCCTTGAAGTCCAGGTCGACCGCTATCCCCAGGTTGACGTCGCGATGGACCCTGAGCCCGTCACCCTCGACCGAGGAGTTGATGTAGGGCCAGTCGGCCAGGGCATCCACCACGGCCCGCACGATGAAGGGAAGGAACGTCAGGCTGAACCCCTCCGCCTGCTTCCACTGCGCCTTGTGGGCGTTGCGAACCCGGGCCACGGCCTCGTAGTCGACCTCCACGACCGTCAGGGCGTGGGGTGAGATGGCCTTGGAGTGCACCATGTGTTCGCCGGTGCGGCGCCGAATGTTGTTGAAGGGGACGTAGGCCTCCCCGTCCCCGACCGAGGGCACGGCGGGCACCGCCGCGGCCGCCACCGGAGGTGCCGGCGGTGGAGGCGCAGCAGGTGCCGGAGGCGGGGGCGCGGGCGCGGGCGGAGGCGGAGCGGGGGCGGGCTCAGCCACCGGTGGCGGAGCCGCAGGAGCAGGCGGTGGAGCGGGAGCGGGCTCAGCCGCCGCAGCAGGGGCGGGGGCAGCTTCGGCGGAGGCAGCTTCGGCGGGGGCGGGGCGGCGGGCCGTGCCGGCGTCGATGGCGTCGAGAACATCCTTGCGGGTGATGCGGCCGCCGATTCCGGTGCCCACGATGAGATCGGGGTCGAGATCGTTCTCACGGATCAGCCGCCGGACGACGGGCGAGAGCAGTCGCGGCGATTCATCGGCTTCGGTGGAAGGCGAGGCGGCAGCGGGCTCGGCCACCGGGGCCGGAGCGGCGGGAGGAGGAGGCGGGGGAGCCGCCGGGGCCGGGGCAACCGGAGCGGGAGCAGGCTCGGCGGTGGGAGGGGGCGGCGGCGGGGCCGGGGCAACCGGAGCGGGAGCGGGCTCAGTGGCGGGAGGAGGCGGCGGAGCGGGAGCCGCCGGGGCAACCGGAGCGGGAGCAGGCTCGGCGGCGGGAGGAGGCGGTGCCGCCGTCTCGGGCGCGGCGGCGGGTTCGGCGCCGGCCTCCGACACCACGGCCAGCACCGTCCCCACGTCGACGGTCTCGCCCTCGGGGACCCGGATCTCGGTCAACACACCCGCCACCGGCGAGGGAACCTCCGAATCGACCTTGTCGGTGGACACCTCGAAAAGAGGCTCGTCCACCGCCACGGTGTCCCCCACCGACTTGAACCACCGGGTGATCGTTCCCTCGGTGACGGTCTCGCCCAGCTGGGGCAGTTCGATCTCAGCCATCGGTTCCTCTTGTTCTCCTGAATCTCGAAGGGGGCTCCACCGTCACCCGTGAAGGGCACGCCCGGTGAGGGCCAACACACTCTCGCCGAACAGCTCCGACAGGGTCGGGTGGGGCTGGATGAAGGCCGCGATCTCGTCCACGGTGGCCTCCCAGTTGACCGCCAGGTAGCCCTGGCCGAGTTGTTCGGTGACCCAGGGACCCATCATGTGAACCCCGAGTACCTGGCCGGCCCTTCCGTCGGGCCCGGCCTCGGCGATGATCTTCACCATGCCGTCCGTCTCCCCGATTATCTGGGCCCGGCTGTTGCCCGTGTAGCGGTGCTTGGAGACCACCACCTGGTGACCGGCGTCCCGGGCCTGTTGCTCGGTCATCCCGGCGAAGGCGATCTCGGGGCGGCAGTAGATGGCCCAGGGAACCCGGGAGTAGTCGATGGGCAGGGGGTTCTCGCCCAGCAGGTCCTGGACCACCATGATCGCCTCGGCGAAGGCGACGTGGGCCAGAGCGGGTGTGTCGATCAGGTCGCCGAGGGCGTACACACCGGGCTCCGCCGTCCGGCAGTGCTCGTCCACCAGGACGAAACCACGGTCGTCCACCTGTACGTCGGTTCCCTCCAGGCCGAGGGTGTCGGGCCGCGGGCGCCGCCCGATGGACACCACCACGGTCTCCACCTCGACGTCCTCTCCCCCCTCGATGTGAACGGTGGTGCCGCTTCCGTCGGCCCGGGGGGTGTGTCCGGTGACCCTGACCCCGGTCCGGACCTCGATACCCCTCTTGGTGAACGCCCGGCGCAGGGTGCGGGCGATGTCGGGATCGACCCCGGGGACTATCTGGTCCATACCCTCGAGAATCACCACCTGGGAGCCGAGGTCGGCCATCATCGAGGCGAACTCGCAGCCGATCGCCCCTCCGCCGACCACCGCCGCCGAGCGGGGGATCCCGGGCATCGAGAGGACCTCGTCGGAGGTCTTGACTATCTGACCGTCGACCTCGAACCCGGGCAGGGTCCGGGGCGAGGAACCCGAGCACAGAAGTACATGCCGGCCCACCACGGTCTCGATCGACCCGTCGGCCATCGTGACCGTCACCGTTCGCCCCGATCCCAGACGGCCCTGACCCCTCAGTATGCGACTCTTGCGCCGCTTGAGCAGACCCTCGACGCCTGCGGTCAGCTGGTCGACCACATTCTGCTTGCGGGCCTGACTCACCGAGAAGTCGATGGTGGGTTCCGCCACGTTGATTCCGAATCGGGCCGAATCGACGACGGTGCGGTGGACGTGGGCCGTCTCCAGCAGTTCCTTGGCCGGAATACAGCCACGATGCAGGCAGGTACCTCCGACCTTGTCGTACTCGACGACGGCGGTGGAGAGCCCGGCGGAACCGGCGTAGAGGGCGGCGGCGTAGCCCGCCGGGCCTCCGCCGATAACCACCAGGTCGAACTCGGAGTCACTCATCGGATCCTCAACCACTTCCGGAGGGGGTGGACAGGGGCCAGGCTACCCAGTCGATCCGACCACGGGTCGACCATGTCCACGACCGCGGTCGATCGTCCTCCCGGGTTCACGGTCCCACCGGACACCTGCGGGGTGCCGGCCTCGGGGTGCCGCCCGATCCTCGACCCGAAGTCACAACCCCACCAGGTATCGGCGGGGGTTCCTCGGCACTCCGTCGATTCTCACCTCGAAGTGCAGATGGGGCCCCGTCGAGCGGCCCGTGGAGCCCACCTCACCGACCCTCTGGCCCACCACCACGGTCTGGCCCTCGTGGACCTTCACCGAATCCATGTGGGCGTAGAGGGTCACGTATCCCTGACCGTGGTCGATCATCACCAGGTTGCCGAAGCTTCCGAAAGGCCCGGCGTGGATCACCACCCCGGGAGCCGCGGCGACCACGTCACGGCCCCTCGGTGCCCCGAAGTCGATCCCGTTGTGGTTGCGCCCCCACCGCGGTCCGAACTCCGATGTGACGTAACCCTGCGTCGGAGGGAACATGGAGTTCGGTCCCAGCTTCCCGGTCGCCACCTGGGCCAGCAGCGCCGCCCGTCGGGCCGCCTCCTGGCTCTCACGCTGCCGCCGGATCAGCTCGGTCAACTCCGCCTCCCGTCGTCCGAGTTCCTCGATCTCAGCTCTCACCTCCGCCATGCGGGAGGCCAGGGCCCGGCGACTCTCATCCCGTTCGGCCCGGGCCGTCTCCACCTCTGCCCGTCGCTTCTCGAGATCATCCAACCTCCGGGCGGCCAGACCGACCAGGTCGGCCTCCTGGGACTCGAGGGCCTCGATCTCCGTGGCCATCGAATCCAGCCTCCGTGCCGCCTCCAGACGGGCCCGGGCGAGGGTCCCGAGCAGCACCCTTCCGGTGTCGGTCCTGACCACGTCGGGGGGCTCCCTGGGTACCGAGAGGAGGTTGGCGGCCGGCTTGACGTAGGCCCCCACCACGTCGCGGTCGAACTCGCCCCTGACCACCGACACCTCGGCGCGTAGCTCCGCCAGGCGGCTCCGGGTGACGCTCAGGCGGGCCCGGGCCGAATCGTGGTCCGCCTCGGCCCGATCCAGCTCCAGAACCAGCGAGTCCAGTATGGAGTCGAGCTCCCTCAGCTCGGCCACCAACTCCGAATCCGACTTCTCCAGTTCCGCCAGCTCGGCCCGGTCGGCCTCGGCCTGTCGACGGGTACCCGCCAGTTCCTCCTCCTCGTCGGTTCCGGTGGTGTCGGCCGCCGTGGGAGCCGACGAGGCGACGAGGGCCGACACCGACAGCACGGCGGTTGCCACCAGAGCCCGGCGCCGCCGGGCCCCGACGAGGCCCCGAACGGTGGAGCGGGCGCGCATCGGCGGCCGGCCCTCACCCGCCCGATGGGTGTTCTGCTTGCCGCTGCTGTCCTGGAGATCCAACCCGAGCACCTCGCTCGAAGTCCCAGATCTCCGCCCATCGGGCAGGGTACACACCCCCATGTGGCCCCGCCAGGGTTCAGCCCCGGATCTCACCCACCTGTGGGGGCACCTCGACAACCCCTTCCGCACCCCCGCACGCTGTTCCACTCCGCCGAGGAGGGAAGATCGGCCCCGGGCCTCAGAGCACCAACACGACCTGCAGGGCGAAGGCGACGAGGATCACCATTCCCGTGATCAGGGCCAGGATGATCAGGGCTCGTGTGCTCACCCGTCGAAAACTAGAGCACCGCGCCGCCCGATCCACCCGAAACCCGGCAATGCCGACAACCCGACCCCACCACCGAACACCACAATCCCCGAACCCGCCCCCGGGAAGGCGGCCGATCGATGTATCGTCGCCCCCGTGGAGACTGGAACCTCAGCCGGAGCGAAGCGCCTTCCCCGCGCCGGACTGGCCGCGGTGGCGATGGCCGCGGCACTGCTGGCCGCGGCGTGCGGCGGCGGAGGCAGCTCCTCGGTGGTGACCGAGACAGCGGGCTCCGACACCACGTCCCCCACCGGATCCGCCTCCGGTCAGGCGGGTACAGCCCCGGCGGACAGCTCCCCCACCGGATCCGCCTCCGGAGAGTCGGGTACAGCCCCGGCGGACAGCTCCCCCACCGGATCCGTCTCGGAGACCCGCGAGGCCATTCTCATCCTCGACCGTGAGACCCTCGACGGCTCCCGCCTCGATCTCGACGCCCTGGCGGGTCGCGAGGTCATGCTCTGGTTCTGGGCCCCCTGGTGAACGATCTGTGAGAGAGAAGCCCCCGCGGTCGCGGAGGCGAAGGCCACCTACGGCGACGATCTGGCCGTGATCGGTATGCCCGGCCGGGACGGCATCGGGCCCATGAAGGACTTCGTGGCCCGCAACGCCCTCCAGGACGTTCCCCAGATACCCGACACCTCCGGCGATCTGTGGAGGAGCTTCGGAGTGCAGTTCCAACCGGCGTGGGTGATCGTGCATCCCGACGGCACCGGGGAACTCATGCTGGGCTCCATCGACGAGAGCCTCTTCGCCCGGTACGCCGGTGCCGGGGTCGAGGGCTGACCGTGGCACGAAACCGCAGTGTCTCCGTCGAGAGGGTCATACCGGCCACCGCCGAGCGGATCTTCGACATCCTCGCCGACCCCTCCCGTCACCAGGACTTCGACGGTTCGGACACGGTCCGGTCGGCCCGGGGGGAACCCACCCGCCTGGCCATGGGATCCCGGTTCTCGATGAACATGAAGATGGGGGTTCCCTATCTCATCTCCAACAAGGTCGTGGAGTTCGAGGAGAACCGCCTCATCGCCTGGCGTCATTTCGGCCGCCACATCTGGCGGTACGAACTGGAACCCACCGAGGACGGAACCCGGGTCAGGGAGACCTTCGACTGGTCCACGTCGCTGTTCCCGCGGGGTATCGAGCTGATGGGCTACGACAGGTCACACCCCGCCAACATGGAACTCACCCTCCAGCGCCTCGAGGCGCTGGTGAGCGACGAGACCGAGGGTCCCGAATCCGGCCGGAGCCAGGTCAGCTGACCTCGACCCCCCGCCAGAACGCCACGTGGTCCTTGATCTCGGCCGCAGCGTCCTTCGGGTCCGGGTAGTACCAGGCGGCATCGTGGGCCTCCTGACCGTCGACGACCACGTTGTAGTAGGAGGCCGTGCCCTTCCAGGGGCAGGTGGTCGATGTCGAACTCGGCGTGAGATGCTCCGACTTCACCGCCGACATCGGGAAGTAGTGGTTGCCCTCGACGACGACGGTGTCGAAGGACTCCGCTATCACCGTTCCGTTGAATACTGCCTTGGCCACGGATGGTTCCTCTCGTCGGCTTTCTCTCCGGTAGCAATGTCGCGGTTGATCCCAAGCTCGACAAACCCGACGCCCAAGCGAGCTATTCCGAAGCGTCGACATCGGCTTCGGCCGGTACCGGTACCGCCCTGTCCGCCTGTCGCTCAAGGCCACCCCGTCACCACCGGTTCGGATTGGTTCGCCTCACCCTCGAACTGTCACAATTGCGGGGGTGAGGCTTTCCCCGACCTCGATGGTCGTGCTGGGTCTGCTGGCTCGCCACGGTCCCCTGACGTCATATGAGATGAAACAGCACGTTGCGGAGTCCGTCGGCTCGTTCTGGAGCTTTCCGCACTCCCAGCTCTACGCCGAGCCCCAGCGTCTCGCCGCTGCCGGGCTGGTGGGGGTCGAGGTCGAGCAGGGCGGTCGGCGGCGCCGGACCTACTCGATCCTTCCGCCGGGGGCCGCCGCCCTGGAGGACTGGATCTCCCAACCCAGTGGCGATCCCACCGAGATCCGCGACCTCGGACTCCTGAAGCTCTTCTTCGCCTCCCCCGATCGCGGCGAGTCCCTCGCGGCCCTGGCCCGGGCCCGCCTGGAATTCCACAACGAGACGCTCCGTACCTTCGAGGGATACCACGCCTCGATGACTCCACCGGAGCCCGAGTCCCACGGTTCCCCGGTCCCGCCGAACCCCGAGGAATCCGGAGCCGGTGGACCGGCGTCGATCTCTCCTCCTCTGATGGTCCTCGAGTGCGGCCTGACCGTGCACCGGGCCATGGCCGCGTTCTGGGAATCGGTTCTCCGGCGGGCGGAACACCCGGACTTCGCAGAGCACCCCGAGCAGTCAGCAGGGTGAAGCGGCTCGGGGCGGCGCTGCTGGCAGGTGCGCTGCTCCTGACCGCGTGCAGCGGCGATCCCTCCGCATCGGACACCTCCGAACGCGACGAACTCGGAAGGGTCGTGGGCCAGGGGCAGGTCGGGGTCTCAGTGCTCCGCAAGGGGGACTGTGTGGTCGACGCCGACGATCTGATCGGTGAGCTCTCGAGTGTCGAGGTCGTGCCGTGCACCGAAGCTCACGAGGCCCAGGTCTTCGCCGTCTTCGACGTCGGCGCTGCCGCCGGGGAGGACTGGCCCGGTCAGCAGTCCATGGATCGGATGGCCCAGCAGGGGTGTTCGGAGCGATTGGACGCCGTGGACCCCGATGCTCTGACCGGGGATCTCGGGCTGGTGTTCCTCTCCCCGTCGGAGGCCTCCTGGAACAAGGCCGACGACCGCGAGGTGATCTGTTTCATCTCGGCGGAGGAGGACGGCGACCTCGGTGGCGACCTGGTCGTGAGCCCTACCGGCGCCTGACGCCCGGCGCCGAACCGCTCATCGGCCACCCGACCTCCTGCTGACGGAGGACCGGCGGGGTCCCGACGACCCTTCCCACTCCGAGGTGAACGTCCGAGGCAGCTTCCCAAAGGCCTCATGACACCGGTGTTTAGTGTCTGTTTAGTCGACCCGGCCACCCTGAGTGCCCGAATCCAACCGGTTCGGACCCGGTTCGGGCGTGAGAGAGGGGACGACACTGAGAACACCGGACAACGACCGCACCTCGACGCGGGTCCCACCCCGATGGGCGGCGCTGGTCGTGGCCCTCGCCTTGCTCGCTGCCGCCTGCGGGTCCAACTCGGGGGAGGTCGCGGTCGACTCCGCGCCGACCCCGACCTCTGCGATCACGACGGTCGCCGACAGCGCTGCTCCCGGCTCCGATCCGGGTGACGCCACTGCCTCAGGAACCGGACCGGTGTCGCTGGACGCGAGCTCCTTCGAGCTGTGTCCCGTCATCATCGATCACGGGGCCGAACTGGCGGCGATGATCGGCCTGGAGCTGGACCCCGAACGGGGCGTGGAGGAGACCTTCGCCTCGGAGTGCAACTTCATAGGCGCCGAGCCCGGCGACTTCGCCAGGATCGAGATCGGCTCCTCCTTCGACGGCACCGTCGACGGCTACATCCAGACCATCGACTCCGAGGACCTGATCATCTCCAAGGTCGTCGAGCTGAGCCCCGAGGCCAGGTACGCCACCGACGGCTTCGAACCCAGAGTCGTGTTCTCCCTGGGTGACCGCCTGGTCATCAGCGTGAGCGCCAGGGTCCTCCGTCTCGACCAGACCACCGCCGTCGACTACGGAACCATGGTCTCCTTCGCCGCCCGGGTGAGAGAGCTGTTGACAGAGGCCAACTCGTGATGCGCCGGTCCGATCCGCCGCTCCCGGCGAGTGTGCGTCGAGTCCTCGTCGCCGTGCTCGCCACCGTTGCTCTCGTCCTGACGGCCTGTGGAGGAAGTGCCGATCCGTCTGACGGAACAGCCGAGTCACCACCGGCGGACTCCGCCGCCGGCCCGGCACCGGAGCCGGCCGCTCCTCCCACCACGGCCGCGGCGACCACGACGACCGGGCTCACCACGACGGCGGTGGAAGAGGCCCCCTCCGGCTCGCCGGGCACGAATCAGGCGTCCGTCACCATCGGGGACCGTACCTACCGGTTCACCGTCCAGTGCCAGGTCACAGTCGACCAGTCGGCCGCCGGTACCGATGTGGCTTCCTCCCAGGAAATGGACGACGGCCGGGCCGATCTGAGCTTCGAGCTCTACGACATCGACACCGACACCCCATCACGGGACAGCGAGCAGATCTCAGTCACCGACCTCGAGGGGGGCCAGAGCTGGCGAGCCGATTTCGACACCGAAGGATCGGGCATCATCTCCACCAGCATCGACGGTTCCACCGTTTCGGGCCGGGCGGTGTTCGTGGACACCGCCGCCGACTCACCCTCGCCGGTGAGAGGAACCTTCGACATCGTCTGCGGCGAGGGCTGACGATCCCCCGCCGGGGGCTCCCTCCACCAACCGCGTCAACAGTTCCCCGACGCCGGCCATCACCTCGGTCTTCGACGGCGGCTCCGCCTCGGGGCGGTCACACTCCCCGCGGGACGCCAGCCGGGCCTCGAGACGGCGAACGCACATCCGGCTGTTCGCCGGCAACCACCCGGAGTCGTCGTACACCGAGTCGATGAACGCCAGAACCCGACCGGCCAGAGCGGGCTCCCCGGCCAGCTCGGCCAGCCACGCCACCGGGGTCAGCACCTGGCACACGTCGACCAGATCGTCCTGGGGAATGAGAGCCAGAGCCTCCGCCAGCCTCTTCGCCGCACCCCCGAACTCCCGCCCGTCCATGTCGAGGAAGGCCAGTTCGATCAGGGCTCCGGCCAACGCCGGCTGATCACCCGTCGACCGGGCGAGGTCCTCGGCTGTGGCGGCGTGCCGGCGACCGAGCCCGCCCCTGCCCTCCAGCCAGGCGGCATGAGCCAGCCACCGATGGGCCTTGGAGACCTGGCGCAGATGACCGGCCCGGGTCAGGAGTTCGACCGCCTCCTCGAGCATCGGGACGCCGTCCGCGGTCCGACCCTCACCCACCTCGTGAAGACCCCGGAACAACAGACACTGGCCCAGTTCCAGCTCGCGGCCGGGAAGGCTGCGATACAGTTCCGCCGCCTCGTCCAACATGGCGGCTCCGTCCTCGAAGCGTCGCTTCTGGTGGATCAGGCCCAGTCCGTACAGAGCGTCGGCCACACCCCCGACATCAGCCGCTTTCCGACCCTCCTCCAGGCGGGCCCGGTAGTGGCGGTCGGCGGTCTCGTAGTCGTGGACCGCCCAGGCGAGGAATCCCGCCGCCATCCTGGCGGTCGATTCGACCCGGGGCGAGAGTGGCCGGGCCAGGGACTCGTCGAGCCACACCCTGCCCTCCCATCCGAGGAAACGCGAGTACCAGAAGCGGGCCAGCCCGGCGGCGATCTCCGCCGACCCGTCCCAGTCACCGACATCGCGCAGGTGGGCCATGGCCTGCCGGAGGTCGGCGAGCTCCACCTCGGCGGCGGCGAACGCCGCGGCCTGGCCCTCGTTGTTGGCGGCTGCACCGGTGGCGACGGCCGCGGCGCGGAACTCAGCCGCATGGCGGTCGAAGACCTCCCCACGGTCGGTGAGCCTGGCGGAGGCCAGATCACGGACCGGGCCGGGCATCCGGTACCTCACCGTTCCCGTCCGGGGTCCTTCCGTCGCCAGGAGCGAAGCCTCGACCAGTCGGGAGATCGATCCCGCGGTGTCGAACTCCGATGTGCCCGGTTCGGCACATATCGAGTGACCCCGGGCCAGGGTGAAGGGAGCCGAGAACACCGAGAACGCGCCCAACAGGGCACGATCGCCCCGGTGGAGCAGCCGGAAGCTCCAGTCGAATGCCGTCTCCAGGGCGGAGCCGGCGCTCACGTCACCGAGGAGGCGGGTGGTTTCCCCGATCCCCAGGGTGGGCACCCATCGGGCCACGATCTCCAGGGCCAGGGGGACCCCGTCCACGGCTTCGACCAGGGAGGTGAGGGCCCGGAAGGCCTCCTCGTCGAGAACGAACGACCGATCGACGGCCCTGATCCGGTCGACGATCAGACGTACCGCCACATGGGTTCGGCGATGGAACGACCGGAGCACCATCTCCGACTGACCCTCGATCCCCAGCCCGACCCGACTCGTCGCCAGGACCGCGGCGTGGGGGGCACCCCCACCGAACCCCTCGAGGAAGGCGCGGACGTGATCCAGAACCAGCTCGCACTCGTCGAGAACGACCAGTACGGGGCGGGAGGCCACCATGGCGCCCAGAGAGTTCAGGGACTCGACCACTTCGGTGGTTCGCGTGGCCCGGGCCACCGTCGCCGCCACCGACAGGGCCGACGTCGCCCCGCCCAGGTCGACGAACCAGACACCACCCGGAAAGCGATCCAGCAACTCACCGGCGGCCTCAACCGCCAGGCGGGTCTTCCCCACACCGGGATCGCCCACCACCGAGACCACACGTCCCGGTCGGAGCTCGGAGGCCAGGATCTCGAGCTGCTCCTCGCGTCCCACGAAACTGGTGGCGAATCTCGGTAGCGAGTGGGGAGTCGGAGGCCTCGGCCGCGGACCCAGGGAGGGATCATGGGCGAGGATCCGTTCCTCCAGCTCCCGCAGCTCCGGGCCGGGTTCCACCCCCAGTTCCTCCCCGAGGAACCGGTGGGCCTCCTGGTACACCCTCACCGCGTCGGCCTGTCGCCCCGAGCGGTACAGAGCGAGCATCAGGCCCTCGCGGAACCGTTCGGAGTAGGGGTACCGCTGCACCAACTCGACCGCATGAGGTACCGCAAGGTCGTTTCTCCCTGTTGCAAGGAGGGCCTGCAGCCTGAGGTTGTCCACCTCGTGGCGGCGTTCACCGAGCCGGACGGCGACCGGAAGAGCGTAGGTCTCCTCGGAGATGTCACCGAAGGGGTCACCGCCCCACATGCGGAGGCAGTCATCGCAGAGATCGAGGACCTCAGCCCAGTGTTCGGAGGCGGCGGCGTCCTCCGCCGCCACCACCAGGGACTCGAAGGTCTCGACATCGAGTCCCGCCGAGGGACCCAGGCGGTATCCGTCGGCCGTGGTCTCGATGAGTCCCGGTACCGCATCGCGGACCTTCGAGATGTGAACATGGAGTGCGGTACGAGCCGTGGCCGGAACGCGATCGGGCCACATTCGGTGGATCAGGGCCTCGGTGGTGACCGGCTCCCGCCGGTCGAGGGCCAGGATCGCCACCAGACGGCGACGGATCGGCGCCAGCGGAACCTCGACACCGGCCGTCCACACCCGGGTGGGGCCGAGGACGAGGACCTCGGTCGACACGACGGCCCGACCGGGGCCCCGACCCGGTTCCGGCTCCTACTTCGGCGGCATCCTGATACCGCCGTCGACCCTGATCGTCTCGGCGTTCATGTAGCTGTTGGTCAACAGCTCCAGGGCCATGGAGGCGAACTCCTCGGGGTGGCCCAGCCGGTGGGGGAACAGGACACTGGCACCCAGCTTGGCCTTGAACGCCTCGCTGGCCTCGCCCTCACCGTAGATCGGGGTGTCGATGAGACCGGGGGCGATGGTGTTGACCCTCACCCCTATGGCGGCCAGATCGCGGGCCACGGGGAGGGTCATCCCGACGATTCCACCCTTGGAGGCGGAGTACGAGGCCTGGCCGATCTGCCCGTCGAAGGCCGCCACCGAAGCGGTGTTCACGATGGCTCCCCGGCAGCCGTCGGCGTCGGGCTCGTTGGTCGACATGGCGGTGGCCGCCAGGCGGATGCAGTCGAAGGTGCCGATCAGGTTGATGTTGATGACCCGGACGAACGCCTCCAGGTTGGCGGCGGACTCATAGGTGCCGTCGCGACCCACCGTGCGCTGGGCCCAGCCGATGCCGGCGCAGTTCACCAGGCTGGAGATCGGACCCATCTCCCTGGCCGCCTCCACCGCGGCGATGATCTCGTCGGTCCTGGTGACGTCCACGTGGGCGAAGATGCCACCGATCTCCGAGGCCACCTGCTCGCCCTTGTCGTCCTGCAGATCGGCGACGACCACGCGGGCGCCTCTCTCCGCCAGCATTCTGGCCGTGGCCTCCCCCAGGCCCGAGGCCCCTCCGGTGACGATGGCCGATGTTCCTTTGATCTCCATGACCCCAACGCTAGGCAACTTCGAACCCGCGTGCGTAACCGGCCCCCCGGGACCGACTCAGCCGTGCCCACCTCCGCCGGGCGTGCAGATACGCAGCACCTCTCCGGCCTTCACCGCCAGGGTCACCTTGTCCGACAGCTCGATCTCCTCACCGTCCTCCCGGATCAGGCTGTTGGCCCCCGAAGCTCCCGGTTCCCCTCCGGATAGGCCACCCCGCAGGGCCAACCTGCGGGTCACCGCCGGAGGAGCGCGCCACGGCCTCGACGGGGTGTTTCGGGTGCTGGCGAACTACACGACTTGCTTCTCCTGAGCCTAGAACTGCTGGCACCTGGGCAGAGCCACAGGGTCGATCTTCAGCAGGCCGACCAGAGTGCGTCCACCGGGACCACGTGGATCCGGTCCTCGTGGGTGTAGGCACGGTCTCCGAGGTACAGCGCCACTCCAGCCACGAACGATGAGCCAACCGCGTCGCGAAGCTTCCTCAACGGTGCCAGTTCCCCACCACCAACGCGCTGGGCTGCCTTGACCTCGAATGCAATCACCCCGCCGTCGTCACGCTCGAGCACGAAATCGACCTCGTCTCCATCGCGAGTTCTCCAATGGCCCACCCCGGCAACACCGTCGAGCCATGACGCCTGCTTCATCAACTCCCCGACGACGAAGGTCTCCAACAGATGACCCAGCTCCGTGAGAGCGGTGGGGTCTCGCCGTCGCAGCTTGTCGCCGGTGAGACGAAGCAAGCGGGCGGCAACACCCGAGTCGACCACGTGAACCTTGGGCCGAGATGCGCTCCGCGCGGTCAGGGTCGTGCCCCACGCTGGGAGGCGGTGGAGGAGAAACACCGCCTCGAGGAGCCGGAGGTAGTTGTCAGCGGTCCGCTCCTTGATCCCCAGATCCGCGGCCGCTCTGGCAAGGTTCAAGACCTGGGCCGTTTGACCGGCGAGTCGCTGGAGCAGCCGAGGCAATACCGCTGCCTGCTCGATACGCGCCAACTCCCGAACATCTCGCTCCAGCGTCAGACGTACGTAGTCATCAAACCATCGCGCGCGCCCCGCTCGGGTGGAACGCTTCAAGGGAATCGGGAAACCACCCGCAACGATCCTTTCGATGTACTCCTCACGGCTGGTCTTGCTCTTCGCTCCGAGGATCGCTCCGGTGTCGTCCCGGAGGACTCGATACAACATCCGCTCCTCCACACCGGCGATCTCTCCCTGAGACAGCGGATAGACCGCTAGGCGGTGCAGCCGGCCGGTGAGCGCCTGGGCGGCTTCGGGAAGAGCCTCGTGCCGGGCGGATCCCGTGAGAATGAACCGGCCGGGACGGCCATCTACATTCAGTTCCGCCTTCATCGCATCGAGGACGACGAGCGCGTACTGGTACTCGTCGACACACACGGGACCACCTCCACCAACGAAGGTGCCCGGATCTGCCGCGACAGCATCCCGCGTGGCGAGGTCGTCCAGATCGAGGACCTCGGCACCGATCTGATCTGCCAGCTCACGGAGCAGTGTGGACTTCCCCACCGAGCGAGGACCCTGGAGAAGCAGGACGGGCTCCTCTTCGAATCGCTCCAGGGCGACTGAGGCCAGACGCCGGTCGGCGATCCGGTCAAGCCGTGGTTCCATATCCGGCATCCTAGCGCATCTTGCGGATTTGGAGGGTCTCTACCTGCGGAATTGGAGGAACTAACGGTGCGACTTTGGAGTACCCGCGGGCACGTGCAGGGGACTGGACCACCAATCGACGTCGCCACTCAGGCGGCCAGACCCAGGACTTGGCGGCTGACCGCCAGCCGAAACCGTAGGGTCTCGATCTGTGGGTTCCTGCCCCGGCGACAGCAGGGCCGCACCGCCATGACGCCTCCTCGCGGCCGAACCGTTGGGCATGGAAGCAGCCGACGTCAACTGACTCTCGGCGTCGATTGCCTGCGCCTTGTATTCGAAGGCGCGGGTGGAGTTCAGCCCCCAGCGCTCCGAGCAATGGAGGCCCGAAGATCGTCCACGCTGCCCAGATAGTGGCGGGCCACCGGGGTGGGCGACGAGCCGGGGCCTCGAACAGCGGACCCTTGAAGAGAGCACTTGCGGACCCGACGGTGGCGGAGTGCGCAAGGCGAATGTCACCATCGTGGACGACCGAACTCCGAAGAAATCGGAACCGGCCGACGAAGACCTCCTCTTTGGCCTCTGCCACCTCAATCTCGTAGATGCGCCCGAGCGCCTCATTGATCGGCTTCACGTTCGTGATAGTGGGCATCAAGAACGTCTCGATGGCCGCCCACGCCGCGAGGACGGCGACGGACCGCGATGCCTCCTCCATGCGACCGAGAGCGAGTTTGAATCGTTCCCGGTCCGGCTGCCCCGCGGGTGTTCGACCCACATCCGCGAAGGCGGCGGACAGCGCCTCATCCAGCCGAGAGGGCCAAGGCCGAAGACTCTCCAAGAGATTGGTCGAGGTCGGCTCGATCCGACCTTCAGGGAGCCTGATTCGACAGTCCACGAGGGACTCCGCGACCAAGAAGGGAGTGTGAACCGTCAGCAGTCCAGCGGTCGCCCAGACCTGCCTCCGACAAGTCTCGATCGTCGCCGAGTCTCACTCGCCGCAAATGGGAACCATCATCAGCGCGGTTGGCCCTTCGGGGTGGCTACCTCCTTGCTGATTCACGTTCAGTTGCAGCTTTCCGTCGTGGCGGGCTACCCACTGCGTCTCGAGACACAGTCGTGGCGTCGCCCCCCAGAAGAACACGACCGCCTGGTCGATGAGATCAATAGCCACCGACTACTTCAGGTTGTCGAGAGGAACACCGAGAATCCGACAGGTCCGTACGAGGAGGTCGGGCCCACCACGCAGCACCTCCGGAAGCAGATCGAGGAACGGGGACTCGTTGACCTCCTCCTACCCGTCTCCTTGACGCCCGACTCGTCAATCTCGACTCCTCAATCCGGCGTGGGTTCGCCCCAACCGCCGCCTCCAGGTGTCAGCAGCCGCAGAACGTCGCCGGCATTCAACTGGATCGTGCACTTGTCCGGTAGATGCTCGACCCGACTCTCGTTACCCTGGGGGAGCAACGAGTTCTCGCCAGCCGCTCCCGGTTCCCCTCCGGCGAGTCCCCACGGCCGGGAGCTGCGCCGCTCGGTGATGAGCGAGACGGTGGCGTCCTCGAGGATCTCCACCTCCCGTTCGATTCCCTCACCACCACGGGTCCGGCCCCCGCCACCGCTGCCCCGCCGCAGGGCCAGCCTCCGGACCCTCACCGGATAGGCCCGCTCCAGGGCCTCGACGGGGGTGTTGCGGGTATTGGTCATCACCGTGTGCACACCGCTCATGCCGTCACGGTCGGGGCGGGCCCCCTGACCTCCGCCGATGGTCTCGTAGTAGACCCATGGTTCGGGCGCCGAACCGCCGATCAACACGTTGTTCATCGTTCCCTGGTTGGCGGCGGTCGTCCTTCCCGGCCAGGCGGCGTCGAGGGCGCCCAGGCAGACGTCGGCGATCCTCTGGGAGACCTCCACGTTCCCTGCTCCCACCGCGCCGGGGTACTCCGCCGAGACGATCGTTCCGGGCGGGACGACGATCTCGAGGGGATCCGACGACCCGGCACTGGCGGGGATGGTGGGATCCACGGCGGACCGCAGGGCGAAGGCCACGGCGGAGACGGTGACCGCCTC